>CANCPC010000039.1 GCA_947379965.1 Flavobacteriaceae bacterium
TTTAACGGAACTAAAAATTACTCAAGATTCACTTCATTCATAGAATTTGAAAATATAACAAACAAAATTTTAAATGTTTTGGGAACAGACAAGAACAATAAAGGTCAATTCAACGAAGACGATATAAAACAAATTTTAGAAAAAAACTGGGATGGTAGAATATGGCATTTTCAAAATGAAAGTTTTTATTTAAGAATTGAACCAAATGATTTCAAATTGTGTTTTTACTTCATTCCTACTTTTAAAATGCCTCAACAATTATAAAAACCAGTCTTACTAAAAATAAAACTGGTTTTAAATTTATTTCAACGCTTTAGCAACTAAAGAAACTGCTATAATCAATGCAGTTGCAATAGCAATTACATTAACTACTTCAGCAACTTCATCATAAACTGTAACACAGCTATTTTTGAAGCATACAGTTGCTTTTGGGCTAGGTTGAAATCTAATGGTTGGATAACTCATTAGAATTCATTTTTTGGTTAAACAAAAGTGCAGCAACTTTTTACAGATGCTGCACACCTAATTGATAATAACAAAGAAATTACTTCTCTTTGCGAACTCCCTTAAAAGGATTACCGTCCTGCTTAACATCTATAAAACGACCAGTATTAGTATCACGCTTAACATACTGTTCAGTTTTTGGATTATAAGTCTGACTCCTTTCCTTTACAGCACCATTACGGTGTCCGTCTCCGGGCGTACCATTTTTTGCCATGGCTTTCAGATTTTGAGCAATCAAACAATTTAATACTGAGGCGTTTGACTAAAAACCCAAGGAATAATTAGGTAATAAATAGAATTCTATTACATTTGTAGAAGAAATATACATCCGTCCAAAGATTTAATTTCAACCGACCGAAGCCATTATTCCTATTGCTTCGGTTATTTTTTTACCCTTTGTTCATACTGTTTAATGGTATCGATTCCGTCAATTAATTTACTGTCTTTTGATTTTACTTCTTTGATAAAAGCATCACATTGCACTTCCGTCAAAATACCTTTCTGATACGCCTCTAAAAGAATATCCATAGTAGTCAAATAAACAATACCAAAATGATTGCAATACTCCCTAATATCCTTTAAATTACTGCTGGCAATATAATCTTTGGTATGTTTAGCTACCGCCATGCAAGCAGCCTCTCCATCACCCATATTGTATTTTAATTTAGCATATTCTTTAATTATCTCACTGTCTTTCGGAAAAGGAATCACTTCAATTTTAGACCATTCTATGAAATTCTCCAAGGCAACGATACTTTTTTTTCGCTTATCTAATTCAGCTTTTACCTTATCCAAAATAACAAACCGATTTGGAAATATTTTTGGCAATAACAGTTGCTGTCCTGCTTTAGTAAAATGGATAATGACATCACAATCCAATAATATTCTTGGATCTGTACTAGTTTTCTTCCCCATTATCATTAAATTTTGGATCATCTATATCTAAACCAATATCTAGCATCAAAGAATGGTAATGACTTTCAGAAATCTTATCAAAATCAAACAACGCTTTTACTTTAATACCATAATCGCCAATAACCTTTTCATCATCATTTCTTTGATATAAATCAGCTGGGTATCCATGTTCAACAGCACTTTTAATAACACCTTTCAAATAAGGTTTATAATCATCATAATGAATGTACTTTCCTTTACTTAACCTAACTAACAGCGCAGCTCTGGAAACCCCAAAGTATTGCTCCATTTTGATTATAGTAGCTAATGAAATAGTTTCACCCCAACCCAATTCTTTTTCTGGTATCTGTTTAATTATAGCTGCCTCCGGCATTAAAAAGTAAGAACTGAAAATATCAGCATTATACTCTTCCTTATCTTTCTTATCAAATTTTCCAGCATTACACATCTGAAAACTAAAATCACTTTGAATAAATAAATGATACAGTTCATGACCTATGGTAAAATTTTGTCTACCAACAGGCAAAGCCGAATTGATTAACATAAATAGATTTTCATGGTTTTTAAGTGCCATTCCTGAAAATTCACTTTCCAAAGGTTTATACACCGTTAAAACTCCTAAAGTCAGCAAAAGCTTTTCTAAATCGATAGAATGTTCCGTACTAAAACCTAACTTTCTACGAAATTGATTTGCCTTGGCCTCTAATATTTTTTCATTATATGCCATTATATAAACGATTAATCTTAATATAATTTTTTACAATCTTACCAAACTCTGAAAGCTTTTCCATATCACTTTCATTAACGGCATCTTTTCTAAAGGCAAATACAACTTCTGCCATTGCCTCTTCTGCGGTTTCACTAAAAAACACATCCAATTCTACACCAAACAAATCAGATAATTTTTCCAAAACTTCAAGAGGAACTTCTCTCTCATTATTTTCGTAAAAACTAATCATCTCTCTCTTTATATCAAGAAAACTGGCTAATTTATCTTGAGTATATCCATATCTTTCTCGCAATCCTTTAATTACTAATCCCTTTATAGTTTCCATAGTTTGATTTCATTTGATTTAAAAATGGTTTTAGAAGTCGTAAATTTCTGTTACAAAATTACATCTTTTTTTTAAATTAGATTAATATGTACAAATTAATTTTAATTTCAATTAGATAAAAACGTTATTATTGCCAATCCTTCTTAACACTCCAAAAAAAATAACTGAAACAGTTTTTAGAAAAAACACTTTCGTTTTTTAACTTGTGCCTGATATTCCCATTACCGAACTAAGTTGTATAATAAGCCAACATAGTTCAGTTAATAAACAACATTTCCAATATACAACACGAGCAATCAAGCGGTCTCTCTGCGGTAGTTCCCTTTGTTCCGTTCGGCTGTTCCAGTCGGTCGTCGGCAGAAAAAGCCTTCTTCCTCCGTTCCACAGACACTTCGCATCCCAAAAAAAATAAGGCAGCAAAAAAATGCAGCCTTATTTTTTAGGCTACTCGTTCCTCATCTTCACACGTTCACTTCCTGCGTTCGGTGGGGCTACTGCATCCATAATACCGCTTCATTTCGTTTCACTTCGCAGGCTACGTTCTCTACATTCCAGCCGTATTATGTCTGCCGCCCCCTATATTTTCAGCGGTTGCTCCTTCGCACAGCCATCGGGGTTGGCACCGCTCCCTTCACTCCAGTCCTTTATTATATCTTATTTCCAATTCATAATTGATAATTCAAAAATCATCATTGATTCGGTCACTTTGCCCTAAATCAAGGTACGCCTACGGCTGTCCTTTATTTTTTCCCCGCCGTTTCACGCTCATAGCCACTTCTCTACTCTCCGTACCCCAAAAAGGCACTCCGTTCCGTTCCCGTGTCTATGGTGGCTGTTCGATTGCCGCAACCCCGCCACTGCGCTCCTCATTCATTCCGCTATAATTCCGCTAACGCTTCATTTTAGCTCCATTCCTTGCGGTGCTTGGGGGTGTTAAAATCTTAAACTAGAACTATAGTGCTATTTCTCGAAAAGAAAGAGAAAAAAATCCAGCAAATTTAGCATCCATTCCTCACTTCCAGTCGGTCGTGCCTTCCTCCATTCCCGTTCGTCATTTCTGCTTTTATAGTGGCTTTCTTTTTTTCTCTTTTTTCTTTTCAAAAAAATTAAGTCGAATTTTTTAAACCAACAGCACTATGCCAAATTTCATCATCAAGACCCACCAAAAAGACACCGCTTACAAGGGAAACCAAATCTTTATCCTCAGCAAAGGAATGAACTCCGGCAAGCCCCAAAAAGAACCATTTACCAACAGCTTTGTTATACTATGTCCAGACGAAAAGGATGCCGAAACAGTTTACTGGCTTGCCTACAGTCTTTGGAAATCAAACTTCTGGCACCAATTTTTAATAGGGTCCGTAATTCCATTTTTACGCATCAAGGATTTTAAGAAAGATTTTGATTGTAAAGTGAATGAAATGATGCAGGAACACGAGCTGCACCAAAAGCAAATCCAGGCGTTGATGTTGCTGGAACAGAAAGAGGATCAGTTGCATCGAAACATCTTACTTATAAACGAAATGCGCAAAGCGATTCTATATTCCTATTGCAAGAAATAAAAAATAGACCTTTAAATTATGATTATGTATATTTGAAAGAAATAAAGTCTGAAGTTTGTTTGTCAAAGACAAACAGATTATTAAAACCTAGAAATCTATAATATGCCTGGATTTATAAGTAATACGCTAACACATTGGACAGGTAGAGATAAAACAGATGAAGTTGCATTTGATATAATTAAAAAAATAATTAGCACAAAAAAAATGCTCCTTACTTTTTGTCCTAACTATCCTCGATTACCCGAAAATCTTCAATTAAAAACAATGATGATTTGCTTTACTGACATTCCTTTAAATCTAAGTAGAGAGCAATGTGAAAGATTTGGAAAATTTGGAATTGGTTTTTCAAAAGAAGTAATGATGGGATATGGAGCTAATCCAGTTTTATACACAACGAGAGAAATGAATGAAAAAGTTGAAACGTTTATTTCTTTAATTGGACGATTACAAAGTGAAGAAGTTGATCGTGAATGGAAAGATGCAACATTAAATTATGACTTTGGAGATAGATACCAATTTACATCCGAGCAATTTTATTCGCTAGTTGAGTTAGCTGGTTTTATGCAAAATTATCAATATAGTGAAAGAAGTGTTGACTATTATCAACGTGAATGGCGGATAAATTATGCAACTTTGCCAATAGCAATTGGCGAACAACCTCAAATTATTCCTGGTCAAGGTGCGATTTACGGTTCAATTGGTGAAGGTAATAGAAAAAAAATCGCCTGCTCAATGCTTTATGATTTAAATGATATTGATTATATTATTGTTCCTAGAAATTTTTATCAACAAGCATTAGAATTAGTTAATGGTTTGCGAGCAGATGTCAAAATATATGAAGATGAAGTTAATCATAATGATGAATAAAAGCCAGCTTATAAAAGGAGTGATTTTTTTGCGAACTTCTTAATTCTTATCAAAAAAAATAAATTATGTTTGGAATTGTAAATAAAGTTAATGATAATTCACTATATCTTCTTTATGATATGGTAGAAAATCAAGTTAACGCAGCGGAACAAGAATTATTAACTTGTCCTGCTGAAAACATAGAACGAATTGACTTCTTAAAGCAACAAACCATATTTTACAAAGACGAACTACAAAAATTCAAAGACGACGTTGAAAACCAACGAAAAGATAAGTTTCAGTTTTCAGTTGAAGAATTATATGCTATGTATGGTCAATATGAAGAAAAATATATTTCTATTGAATTTCACAAATTCAGTAAATCAGCTTTTAAATTCGGAAGAAATATTGCTGGTGTGATTGTTTACTCAAAAGTCGAGAGAGAAAATTTAGAAAACCTAATTAATGCAGATGAAGTTCCAAGAAGTAATGATTTTGTAAAATTTGATTTTTCTAAAACGGATAAGGCAACAGATGATTTAAGATATGAATTACTAAATACAGGATTTAGAAGTGGCGATATCTATGAAATATTAGCATCAGATTATCCAATGCAAAAAGCCTTTAATCAACCTGGAATAAAAGAAATTCCTAATACAATAGAAGTCAAAATCGATCCCAATGGATTTGACATTAATAAATCAACTCGTTGGCTTTTAAGTCAAAAAATAAAAAGTGGATATCAACTGACAGATAATGAATGGGACAAATTCTGTGGTCTTTCAATCTATTTGGAGCCAGAATCTCTAGAAATTGAGATTATCAGTAAAAATGCCTTTGATGAGCACGGTGCAAAAAAATATTCTGTGAGATTTTTCGAACTCGAAGCAAAAATATATTCTAAAGATATAACCAAAGAAGAACTTGTGGAATTCAATGAATTTTTAAAAGACAGAAAAGCCATTAGAATTGAAGCGATTGTCAACGAAATTAAGCGTTCAACAAACAAGACATTAGAGAATTTTAAAAAGGAATATCCTGATATTTATGATGCAATTGAGATTTCAAGAATTCAATTTGATAATGAAACACTTGTTTATCACGAAGCAGTAATACCTATCTTCTGGGACTATGAAAGTTTTCTTCATATTTATCTTCGTCATTGTGACGAATTAGAGATTGAAGGGCATTTTGAAAATAAAACCAAGTTTCAATATACACAGAAAGATATTAGACGAATTTTAGTTATTGCAATCGAAAAATTATTGCCTCAAATAAATGCTAAGCTAAAAGAAAACAAAGAGTATAGAATTTATGGAGACAAATCTCTATATTTTAATGGTAATCATTATTCACTGCACGTTTTAGGTAATGGAAGAGTTGCTGCATTTCATCCACTAGAGAATCCAAAAACATAAAACTATTGTCAACACTTGCTATATCTCGCGGCTAGGTTTTCGATAAATTTTACGTGCTTTTTTCATAACTTCTTTTGCCATTATGGCAAAATATTTTCCATAGTACAAGCGTCTGGTTCCATAATATAAGAAATTGTAATAAAAAAAAAGCCAGGTCTCACGACTTGGCTTTCTTAGTTAGTCCGGAAAAGGTTACCAATCATAACCGGGCTATTTACTTTTAGATTTTGTCAACCATTTTAATAGGAGCGAAACCATAAAACTGGCAGTGGCTCCCACGACCGCTAAGATAATTGTTTTTGCAATATCTTCCGAAAGTATATTGGGCAAAATGCTCAAAAATGTTCCGGATACGGTTCCAGCTCGGAGGGATAAATTAGTCTCCATCACGAGGTTTATTTAGGTTCTCCTCCGCAACAGTCATTTGGCTCACTGCCGAAATAACTCCACCCGCAACAGCCATATAACCCGCAACACTTACTACCACTGCTGGTAAAACAATCGGGGCTGCCACAATTGTTCCGCTTATGGCCAACAAGGCCAATCCAATACTTCTCAATACATTGAAAAATTGGGGTACAGGCGCTTTTATTCTTTCTACTATTTTCATACGATCTTTTTTTTAGACTGAATACTTATTTTTACTTCTTCGTTTTGATCAAAAGCGATACAAACTATCGTTTTTAGCTTTTTCAACGCGATTCGGGAGGAACTCCCCTTGCCTATTCCTGTCAGTTCTGTTACAGGAGCAATACAACCCAACAATTCTTTCTTGGCGTCATTGGCGGGATGGATTAAGATTAAATCTCTACCCGAAACATTTATCAAATGCAAATGCCAACCGAATTTGAGGCTAAATCGCTGCTGTAAGATATATTCTCCTTCGGGAATACAAGAAATACGCCTTTGGTTATTTAACCAGGGCAATTCGATGGTATAACAAACTAGTGTGCCGTTCCATTCTAAAACCCCTTGCGTTCCCTCGGGAAAATACGTCCGTTTTAATGCCAGAACCATCCTACAATCCGCTCACGGCAACCAGTGCCAATGGATTGTAGGCGCCATTTTTCAAGGCATACATTTGTCCATTCACTTCTTGGTAAAACTCCAATCCCAAAGCCAAAAACAACGGTTTGACACTTGCAGGAGTGACCATATTGGTATGACTAATCGCTACCGTTGGAACAGCATCCCAAGGTAAAATAGCAGTTTCAGAATGGGCTTCAACAAAGGTTTCTGCTTCAAAATCAATCTCGGCACCAGCCGAAATGACTTTGTAATGCGTTGTTCCAGATGGAGCAGCAATCATATTTCCCGGAGCAAAAGAAGCAATATCAACAGTAATAGATCCAGTCACGCGGTCTATCGCTCCAACAAATGGAGCAAATAAACTGGTCCCTAATTTCCCTCTGATATTGAATTCAAAACCCGAAAGTAATTCCGCTTCGCCATCAATTACATTTCGTAATCCTCTGATGCTAATCATATCCGCTTGGATCACCTTAATCATCGATTGAGTTAATCGACTCACCATTTTGCTGTCGGCAGAATTGATAAGCAAAGAGCGTAAAGCCGTTCTCAAAATCTTCCCGGCCTTCCCTGCCCTACCAAATTCTGCTCCATTTTCTCGCGTTCTCTGGAATGCAGGATCACTCTTGATTCTGCTGGCATCGATTCCGCCTTTTTCGCGAGCCAAATGCCCGTCTTTGGTTTTGTAAAAAGTAATATCTCCGATAGTACCTTTCAACTTAATTATGCCTTTTTGCCTTGCCATAATTTCTAAATTTTAAATTAATAATCACTTCAAATCCCTCCAATCATCATCCTGTTGCAACACCTTTCGATTGATTTCCAGACAAATTTTAGTCAATTAAGGGAAATAAAAAAATGAGGACAGTTCAATATGTCGCAAAGCGACACAAATGGCTTAAATCGACATAAATGCCTCTTATAAAGCATCATAAATCATAGTAAATTGCAGAAGAAATTTATATTTCAAAAAAACTTACTTTTGTATAACCTTAAACATTACTAATCAGTAGGTTTAAGCTAATCAAAGCCTAGTCAAAGGCATAGATACTGTATGAAAATTGAAAAACAGAGGGTTTGCATCTATCCGAAAGATATACAGCGCATAACAGGAAAGAGTTATCGCCAAAGTACCAGATTAATGCAAAAAGTAAAAAACACCCTCAACAAGCTCGAAAATGAGTTCTTAACAATCGAAGAGTTTTGTTTATATGCTGGATTAAAATATGAACAAGTAGCTCACTTGATTTTTGGTTAAAATGAGGGTAAAATCCCAACTCCTTTTTAAACCATTCTAGATAAACACATCGTTAAATAACTAGTTCATTTTTTAGTCTTGATGCTTTAGTATTCAGATTATTATGACTATATTTGACTACTTTGAATTTAAGATAATTGTATCCAAATAAAGAGGTGTCAGTCGAGGTGTCACTTGAATAAAATACTTTGTAAAGTATTGATTTTATTGATGAGTTTCGTAGTAGACAAATCCCTCTTTCTCCGCGAAAAGCATGTTTCAAAAGAAACATAAAACTTCAAAAACCCTTTAAACATCAGTGTTTATAGGGTTTTTTCTTTTTTTACCCTAAGTCAAAAAACACATAAAAGCGCATAATTTAGTTACCCTATAGGTGTACCTATCGCTTTTTGAGACCCAATAGGGTAACTAAAACATAAATTTATCTTGGATATCTCCAATATATACGGGCTCTAACGATGATTTTTAAGTCAATTTGTACCCTAACTTTTAAATAAAAAGAAATGGTCAAAACAATGATTTACATCAAAAAAGACAAGGCAAAACAAAATGGAGATTGCCCTTTGTACATTAAGGTTATTTATAACCGAAAATCCATCACAATAGCCACTGGTAAATACATATCAGAAGAGCGTTGGAAACAAACCGATAATTTAAGACGAGTCCTTCGACTAGACAAAGAAAAAGTACTAAAGGAATTCTTAGATTTATATGTATTAAAAATTGGGAAGATATATAATCAATTAGAAAGAGAACACGAGAAAATAAGTATTGTAGATTTTAAACTTAAAATACTCGGTAAAGAACTTGAGCAGGTTAAACCATGCTTATTGGACATCATTGAAGTTCATAATGTACATTTTAGCAAGTTAGTAGCTATCGGCGAACGCTCGAAAGCTTCCCTTCAAAAATATGAACGAGTAAAGGAATTAATCCGAATTTTTAATTTAAAAACTTTTGGAACAGAGAGGGTCTTAATTGAGAAAATTAATAGCTCTTATATCTACAATTTAGAATCTTATCTAAAATTTGAGAGTGAGTACAAAGGGAAATTAGGAATACAAAATAATTCTTTAGTAAAATATTTTAAAAACCTAAAAACTATCTGCAACCACGCTATAAAGATGGAACTAATAGAAAAAAATCCATTCAATATATATTCAGGTAAAATCAAAGTAATTGATGCCACCTATTTAACAGCGGATGAACTCAAGAGAATTGAGAACAAAACCTTTTCAGTTGAACGATTGGAGCGAGTAAAAGACATTTTCTTATTTAGTTGTTATACTGGGTATGCACCTGTTGATGCGCTTAAATTGACAAGAAAGAATATCGTCCTAGATGCAGACAAAAATTTATGGCTAAAAACCAACCGCCAAAAAACGGGTACCAGAGCTAATGTTCCAATACTCCCTCCTGTTTTAAAAATAATTAATAAATATCATTTGAAGGAGAAGAACTCTTACCTGTAAATCGTCAGCAAAAAGTGTACTGATTTAAGTCAAAACTAAGAGGAAGAATACAAAAACTCGACAGAAGAAAAACAAGCCGATCATTTTGCCCAAAATAGTCTAATTAAAGAGGACGATTGGAACAAATTCAAAAAGAATTTGCCTCACAATAACAACGATGTAGCAATGATGTCTTTTGCCAAACAAGTCAAAATACATCCAAGTATTGTGAGAGGAAGAGTTTGTTTTGCCCTAAATAATTTCCGCAGCTATACTTCAATAACCAACGAGATAAATTAATCCATTGAAAAACTATCATTAAAAGAAATGAGTTAAAAGGTCAATAAAAGATCATTTAAATCGTCCCCATCCAAATTTTGTCAATCCATCAAAAACACCATCAACCCTCTCGCTCCGTGAGCACCTAAAACCAAAGACTGCTCAATATCAGCAGTTTTTGATGGGCCTGCTATAAAAGTCCCAAAGCCATATTCCTGGTTACCGATGCGTTCGTAAGCTTGGTGCATCGTGGCTACAATATCTTTTTTATTGACGATTATAGCTAAGTATTGCGGTATAAAGATTGCAACTCGCTGTCCCAAAATATCGTCTGTAACCCAAAGTGCGGAGTTTTCGGCAACGCCAAAATGGGCTTTTACCAAAGTCAATTCAACATTTTCTAATGTATGTGGGTCGTAATTGAACCAATCTGTAGTAGCAATTTCTGTCAATTCAGGAACCGTGGTAATCATCCTTTTCGTAATATCATAATTATTCTTGACAAATTCTATGATGGCATCGTAATTTGCAACTTCGACAAAATCTCCGCCAATACTTTTCAAAACCAATTTAAACTTTTCAAGAATGTCAAAAGTGTCAAAACCTAAAAAAGTTAGATTAGGCAATTCACTAACCTCTGAAGGCTGGTTTTGTTTTACTTTTTCTAAAATATTGGCTCTGCTACTCATCGTTTTTCTCTTTAAATTCTTTTCCATTTTTCTTATACCATTCTCTAAAAGATTCCTCGGGCGGAGCTGGCATTTCTCTTTGTTTGTACCAAGCATTAAGACCATTATTCACCATAAAAGGCACATTTTTTATAAAAAATCTACCTGCTTTTCCCGCAAATTCAAATACTGATGAATTAGACAAAACGGCAGACATTCCTTGCATTGAAATAGTTTTAACTGTTGGAGCATAACCTGCTTTTACCAATACTTGACGCCATTTGTACAATTGGTCGTGAATGTCAATTTTCACGGGACAAACATTCGTGCAAGACCCGCAAAGTGTACTAGCAAAAGGCAAATCGGCATTTTTACCCATATCGAGATTGGGTGCTAATATAGAGCCAATTGGTCCGGCAATTGCCGTATGATAACTATGTCCGCCACTTCTGCGGTAAACTGGACAAGTGTTCATACAAGCCCCACAACGGATACATTTCAACGAATTTCTAAAATCGGGTCTGCCTAATTGTGTGGTTCGTCCATTATCTACAATAACGATGTGCATTTCTTTACCTTCCCTTGGCTTTTTGAAATGACTTGAAAAAGTTGTTATGGGTTGTCCAGTGGCACTTCTGGCCAATAATCTTAAAAAAACACCCAAGTGCTTGCGTTGAGGAATTATTTTTTCGAAACCCATACTGGCAATATGCACATCTGCAAGATGAACACCCATATCGGCATTTCCTTCGTTGGTACAAACCACGATTTCTCCGGTTTCGGCGATGGCAAAATTTACTCCTGTCAAAGCTACTTTTCGCGTGA
This sequence comes from Flavobacteriaceae bacterium, assembly GCA_947379965.1. GTDB lineage: Bacteria > Bacteroidota > Bacteroidia > Flavobacteriales > Flavobacteriaceae > Flavobacterium. The sequence goes on from CANCPC010000039.1 coordinate 11,808, forward strand.
GAAATTTATCTCTGAGGTGAATTCTCGCGGCTTCGGTTAAATATTGTGGATCGTTATTCCCTTTTTCTGTACCCAAGAATTCGTGAAATGTTTCACTTACATCTGCCTTTTTAAGGTGAATAGCAGGCAAAACGATATGACTGGGTGGTTCATTTCTGAGTTGGACGATACGTTCTCCTAAATCGGTATCGATAACATCAATTCCGTTTTTGGTTAAAAATTCGTTCAGGTGGCATTCCTCGGTGAGCATCGATTTGGACTTCACCATTTGCTTCACCCCGTGTTTTTCCATAATGGAATGGACAATTTTATTATGTTCGGCTCCATCGGCAGCCCAATGCACAATAATGCCATTTTTAAAGGCATTTTCTTCAAACTCAATTAAATAATTACTGATGTTGGATAGTACATTGTTTTTGATTTGCGAAGCAGTTTCTCGCAGCACTTCCCATTCTGGAATTTGAAATGTGGCTTTATCTCTTTTTTCGCGAACAAACCATAGGGTTTCATCGTGCCAATCTACCCGTTTTTCATCTTGGTTAAAAATGGCAGCGGCTTTGCTATGTGACAAGTTATTTTTCATAGCGCATAGATTGAATTTAATATTTCGGCAATGTGAATGGTTTTGATGTGACTATTTTCTCTTCTTAAAATACCTTCTATATGCATTAAGCAAGACATATCGAAACCCGTAATAAATTCGACACCTTGAGATTCGTGATCTTTGATGCGGTCTTTTCCCATTTTAACAGAAATGGCTTCTTCGGTTACGCAAAACGTACCTCCAAAACCACAACATTCATCTTTTCTGTTCAAAGAAACCAGATTGATTCCACTTATTTTGCTCAAAAGTTGTTCGGGTTTGGAGAAAAATGGAGCGTTCAACTCACTCATTTGTGAAAGCTTTAATCCACGTTGTCCGTGGCAACTTTGGTGCAAACCTACTCGATGTGGAAAATGGCCTTCAATACTTTCAACTTTCAAAACAGCGGTAATAAACTCCGTTAATTCAAATACTGATTTTCTGATTTTTGTAGACAATGCTTCGTTATTTTCGTCGTGCAAATGCTCTTTGACGTGCAAGACACAACTTCCTGAAGGGCAAACGATATAATCGAATTCAGCAAAATTAGCCACAAAATTAGCATCGCAGCCTTTTGTCAAATGTTCGTAACCACTGTTGGCCATAGGTTGTCCACAACAAGTTTGTCGCATTGGAAAACGCACATCACAACCTAATTTTTGTAATAACTCATAAGTAGCAATACCCACTTTTGGATAGAACTGGTCTACGTAACAGGGTATAAAAAGGCCGATTTTAATTTTGTTCATTTCAAATTAATATTTAAATCCAATCTATTTATAGTTTAAAAATTCGCTCCATCAGCACCCATTTCTCTCCTGGCTTAGCAACAGGCAACGCTTTCTGATAGGACCACATTAGTTCTTCCCACTTTTGTACTATTGGATTTTCAGCATCCATTTTGCCTTTATTTTCAAGCGTAAATGAGTCATTACTATCAATCATTAAAAATAATCGATCCGCTATATGATAAATTTCAGCATCAATAATTCCGGAATCTTTAATACTTTTTATAATTTCAGGCCATACTTTTTGGTGATACTCGATGTACCGCTCAATTAAAAGGGGGGTGTTTATTAAATCTAATGCAAAGCAATATCGTTTCATAACTAATTGAATTTGTTAAATGCAACCTTTTTACCAAAATAAGCGATATATACAAAACATAAAAGCGGAAGTACAAATGAAAAGTTGATTTCTGGAACTCCAAGTATCTTGATATCATCAACAGCTACCCCACCAAAATCAATTAACATTCCTTGAAACTTTGGCATCAAGGCGCCACCAACAATGGCCATAACTAATCCTGCAGCACCAATTTTTGACTCTTCTTCATTCAATCCATCCAAAGAAATTCCGTAAATAGTAGGAAACATTATAGACATAAAAAAGGATAATCCTACTAGAAAATACAACCCTAGTTCGCTGAAAATAAATATAGTTCCTAAAGTCAGAAGTACTCCAAAAAGACTGAAATACATTAATAATCTTCCTGCATTAATAAATCGCAACATATAGGTTCCAATAGCTCGACCTGCTAAAAATAAAATAAAGGCTATGAATTGATAATTTGCTGCAACTACACTGCTTATCCCTATTGCTTCTGCATATTGATAAATATAGGTCCAACACATTATTTGAGCGCCAACATAAAAGACTTGTGCTAAAACCCCAAGAACATATTTCTTGTTTTGAAATAAATCAGCAAAAGCATCTTTAATACTATGTAAAGCTTCCTCATTATTACTTTGAGGCATTTTGCAAACCAAAATAAGGACAAAAACAGCAATTACTACAAGTCCCAATATTACATAAGGATCTCGGATAACCAACAAATCGGACGTTCTGATAAGAACTTTTTTAGCTTCATCTAAATCGGAGAAATTAGCAATGGTATCGGATTGCAATTTTTTGAAAACAAAGTGTTGCGCAACCAAAAGACCAGCTATTAATCCCAACGGATTAAAAGCCTGTGCTAAATTCAATCGCTGTGTAGCCGTTTCAGGCGAACCCATCGACAGGATATAAGGATTAGCTGTTGTTTCTAGAAAGGCTAACCCAAAGGTTAATATATAAAGACCCAAGCAAAAAAACCAAAATTGCTGTGTAATAGCTGCGGGATAAAACAACAAAGCACCAATCGCATAGAGAGCAAGTCCAATTAAAACCCCTGTTTTATAGGAATATTTTCGAACAAACATTGCAGCTGGTAAAGCCATTGAGAAATACCCTCCATAAAAAGCCATTTGCACCCAAGCTGCTTCTGAATTGGTCAATTCCAATACTTTTTTAAAAGCCTGAACCATTGGCTCCGTAACCGCATTGGCAAATCCCCAAAGGGCAAATAAAGAGGTTACTAAAATGAATGGAAACAAAACTTTCCTTGAAACGACTGGTGCTTTTTTATTCATATCTATAATTATTTTGTTTTTGGTTTATATTTCTTAAAGTGCTCTGTCTAAATGCGTATATCCTCCATCCACAAAAACCAATTGCCCTGTGGTATGGCTCGATTTTTCTGATAATAAAAATACCACGGTATTGGCAATTTCTTCGCAGCTGGTCATTCTATTTTCAAACGGAATCTTATCCGTAATTTCTTTGAGTTTCTTTTCTGGATCTGCAAATGTATTGATCCATCTTTCGTAAAGAGGAGTAAAACTTTCGGCTACGATAACGGCATTAACTCGAATATTATAAGGAAGTAATTCTACCGCCCATTCTCTGGTCAATGCATTTCTTCCTCCATTGGAAGCGGCATAACCTGATGTGCCTCCCTGACCAGTTACCGATGTTTTAGAACCTATATTTACAATAGCTCCTTTACTCTTTTTTAATTCGGGAAGGGCGTGATGTGCCATTAGATAGTAATGCACTAGATTCTTGTGGAGAGATTCCATAAAACCTTCATAATTACCTGATTCCAGCCCTATTCCATCATTGACCCCAGCATTATTCACAAGCCCGTCTATTCTTCCAAATTCTTGGATGACTTTTTCTACCACTTTCTTGCAATCTTCTGGTAAAGTTAATTCTGCAAAAACATAAGATGCTTTCTGGTTTTTATGGTTTATCGCTTTAACGGCATCCAAAATGCTTTGTTGATCCCTGCCCACTAACACAGGAATCGCTCCTTCTTGAGCTAAGAGAGTAGAGATTCCACCGCCTATTCCCTTTGAACCTCCTGTAACTATGATAACCTTGTCTTTAAGTACTAAATCCATATATTTTTTTTATAAAATTCCTTTTTGAAAAAGGATTAAGATGAAATGTTATAAAATTTAATTGCATTCTTTCCCATTACTTTATCGAGGACTTCACTGGAATGTTTACTAAAGTACGCAGTGACAATGTCTAAAACTTGCTCATATTCCGCAGATAAATAGCAAACGGGCCAATCTGAACCATACATTATCCTATCCACTCCAAAAGCATTTACAATTACGTCCATAAAAGGATAAAACTCTGTGCTTGACCAATTCCAATGTTCGGTTTCAGTAACCATGCCCGATATTTTACAAAACACATTTTCTTGTTTTGAAAGTTGTGCTATACCGTCTATCCATTGTTGATCAAGACCCTTTGAAATTTTTGGTTTCCCGATATGATCCAAAACAAAGCGTTGGTTAGGAAAATGCTTTACCAGCTTAATTACTTCTGGTAACTGATTTTCATAAACAAGCAAATCATAGGTGAGATTATAGCGTTCCAATTTTCTTAAACCTATTAGAAATTTTTGTTGAAACAAATACCCCTTTCGCTTTCCTTGCAAAATATGACGGACTCCTTTAAAGTTTTTATGCTGGGAATAAAAAGCTATTTTTTCATTAAAATCATCATCAAAAAAATCAAGCCAACCCACAACTCCTTTTATAAAATCGTTTTCATCGGCAAGGCTCAACAAAAAATCAGTTTCTTCTTCAGACTCATCCGCCTGGACGGCTACACAGCCTTGAATACCATTCCCTCTTAGTATTGGACTCAAATCGTTTGGCAAAAAATCCCTTTGAATGACTTGCATACTGTTGTTTATCCAAGAATACCTAACTGGATCATATTTCCAAAAATGTTGATGGGCATCAATATACATTATACGTATGCTTTTACAGTTTGTTTTGATGTACCCAAACCATCTATGCCTAACTCCATAACATCACCTTCTTTTAAATACATGGGAGGATTCAAACCCAAACCTACTCCAAAAGGGGTTCCTGTTGAAATAATATCACCTGGTAACAAGGTCATAAACTGACTAATATGGCTGACTACTTTCTGTACGTTGAAAATAAAATCAGACGTACTGCTATTCTGCATCATATTACCATTCAATTTCAACCATAAGTTGAGATTGTTGGGATTTGGAATTTCATCTTTGGTAGCAATAAAAGGACCTACTGGAGCGAATGTATCACACCCTTTCCCTTTACACCACTGTCCTGAACGTTCTATTTGAAAGGCGCGCTCACTGACATCATTGTGCAAAACATAACCTGCAATATGATCAAAAGCATCAGCTTCTTCAACATAAGATGCTTTTTTACCAATAACAATTGCCAACTCTACTTCCCAATCGGTTTTGGTGCTTCCCTTTGGCATTACAACATCGTCGTTAGGACCAATTAAAGCAGTAGTTGATTTAAAAAACAACACGGGTTCTTGTGGCACTTTCATACCAGCTTCGGCGGCATGTTGTGCGTAATTCAATCCTACACAAACTATTTTTGAAGGTCTTGTCAAAGGTGCTCCTAATCGAATAGTAGCATCTACTACAGGACAATTTTCTTGATTCGATTGCAACCAATCGGATAATCTTTCGATCCCATCTGTACCAAAAAATGCTTCGTCATAATCACTCCCAAAAGCAGACACGTCTATTCTTGTTCCGGTTTCTAATTGTATTCCCGGTTTCTCATTACCAGTTGTTCCAAATCGTATTAATTTCATTGCTAAATATTTTTATAAATTCTTAGTTTCCATTCAATGTTACAAAACCACCGTCAAGTGCATAATTAGAACCCGTCATAAATGAGGCTTCATCCGAGCACAAATACAAGGCTAAATTAGCTACTTCTTCCGGTTCACCCATTCGTCCAATAGGCTGAGTTTTGGACAGTTTTTCGAACATTTCAGTTTCATTATTTGGATAGTTCTTTTTAATAAAACCATCCACAAAGGGGGTATGAATTCGTGCCGGTGAAATACAATTGCAACGAATTCCATATTTCACATAATCCTTGGCTACTGAATAGGTCATTGTTAATACAGCTCCCTTTGTCATAGAATAGGCAAAGCGGTCAAAAATACCTACCGATGAGGCGATGGATGCCATATTCAAAATTACGCCTCCTGTACTTTTCATTCCATTAATTACTGCTTGAGTACAGTTATATACCCCCTTTACATTGACTTCGTACAATCTATCTAAATCCTCTTCTGCTGTATTTTCTATATTACCCACATGAGCAATACCGGCATTGTTGATTAAAATGGCTATGCTAGTATAGTTAGTTATTGCTTTCACAATTTCTTTTACCTGCCTTTGATTGGCTACATTGCATTCATATCCTTTCGCTAATCCACCTTTATTCCTAATTTCATCAACTGTCGAAATTGCATTTTCAAGGTTCATATCTAAAATATGTACACTTGCCCCTTGTTCCGCCAAGGCTACCGAAATAGCTTTACCAATACCGCTTCCTCCTCCGGTTACTAGCGCTGTTTTTCCTGTTAAGTCAAATTTCATAACGCTGTAATTTTATTCTTTTTTATGTCAACCCATATCTTCCCTTGTGGAAATTCATAATTTTCTAGCGATTCATTTCGCATAGTAATACTGTATCCTGGAATCTTCGGCATCATATAGGCTCCGTTTTTAATCACTACCGGGTCGTAAAAATGACTATGAAGATGATCTACATATTCTATAATCCTGTCTTCTAAGTTACCGCTAACCACTATATAATCAATCATCGATAAGTGTTGCACATATTCACATAAACCTACACCACCAGCGTGTGGACAGACCGGAATATTAAACTTGGCAGCCATCAGTAAAATGGCCAATATTTCATTTACACCACCCACCCTACAGCTATCTATTTGACATATCCCTATGGCCTCGGCTTGCAACAATTGCTTAAAAACCACTCTGTTCTGGCAATGTTCACCCGTGGCTACTTTTATGGGAGCAACTGCTTTTGCAATTTTGGCATGTCCCAAGATATCGTCTGGACTGGTCGGTTCTTCGATCCACCATGGATTGAATTTTTTAAGTTCGGCCATATTGGCTATCGCTTCATCCACATCCCATTTCTGGTTGGCATCCATCATCAACTTAAGATCATCTCCAATTTCTTCTCTGATTATCGATGCTCGACGCATGTCGTCTTGCAAATCGGAACCTACTTTTATCTTCATATGCTTAAATCCTTCGGCTTTCGCTTCACGACACAATCTTCTCATTTTATCATCAGAATACCCTAACCATCCCGCAGAAGTAGTATAAGCAGGATACCCATTGGAATCTAAATATTCGATGCGCTCTTTTTTAGTAGTTTCTTTGGTTTTTAACATTGCCAAAGCTTCTTCTGGTGTTATGGCATCTGTGATATAAGTAAAATCAATACAGGCTATAAATTCTTCAGGACTCATGTCGGCCAAGAGTTTCCATAATGGCTTTTCTTCTACTTTGGCATATAAATCCCAAACGGCATTAACAATGGCTCCAGTAGCTAAATGGATTACTCCTTTTTCAGGCCCCAGCCAGCGCAACTGACTGTCTCCGGTAATCATTCGCCAAAACCCGGCCATATCATCGGTAAATTCATTTAATGATTTCCCAATCACGAGATGACTCAAGGAATGGATGGCAGATACACACAGTTCATTGCCTCTACCAATGGTAAAGGTTAAACCGTGACCTTGTAGACCATCCGGATGGTTGGTTTCCAAGATAACATAAGCCGCTGAATAATCGGGATCGGGGTTCATAGCATCCGACCCATCTAATGATAAACTGGTAGGAAAACGAACGTCCTTTACTTGTAAGTTTGTAATGATGATGTTTTGATTCATTTTTTATAGAATTTAAAAAAAATAAAATTAACGGTTATCGATCACTCACACTAACACGTATTCAACCTATACTGATACTTTTTTTGCCTTTATTTTCTTTTTGTGCGATTTTATGAATTCTGTGGGTGACATATTCTTTATTTCCTTGAAATGTCTATTAAAATTCGACAGGTTATTATAACCGCATTCATAACAAATGGTTGTGATGTCTTTTTTTGCTTCAAGCAATAACTTGCAGGCATAACCCACTCGGATTTCGTTCAGATACTTGGTAAAGGTCTTGTGGTGAATGCGATGAAAGTAGCGACTAAAAGAGGACGGATTCATCAAAATTTGTCCTGCAACATCCTTTGAACTGATATCTTGTCTAAAATTGTCAAAAATATAATTGTACATGATATCTAAACTATGCTTACCAGCACTCTCACTTGGACTTCGAAACCCTATACTCGACAATACATCATATGTGGCGTGATGGGACAATTCGTGTAAAATTTCTACAAACTGAACTGTTCTTTCAAATACACTACTTTGATTTAAATTTATGATTTTGTCTTTTAAGGCATCTTCAATGGCTATAAATCGAATTCCTCTAGATGCGCGCGCAATTAATTCGCCGATAGGCTTCATTTCGGGAGCGCGATGGAAAATATCACCCAAAAAGTCCTCCTGAAAATGCACGGCAACTGCCTTGGCTGTCAATAATGAATTTTTAGAAAAATACACATCCTCATTAAGCCATTTATGAGGAAGATTTTTTCCAATCAAAACCACATCTCCTTCTTCAAATTTCGCTATGCTATCCCCGATAAAGGATGTGCCCGTACTTTTTAGTACGACCACTAGCTCCAATTCTGGATGGTAATGCCAAAGTTTTAAAAAATGGCTGTATTCATTAATACCAACTGAGAAAGATGTGTTGTCGAATTTTGTTTTATTCAGTAAATGAAGTTTCATTCAAAAAGAATTATATATGGATTCCAATTTTTGTTTACTTAGTAACCCTTGAAAAGAGCCATTTTTCATTTCCACAAAAATAGGGATTTTATTTCTAGATAAGAAGTTGAACAATTTTTAATGCTTAAAAAAAAATGCGCATTAATTTAATTGAATCGAAATTTCAAATTGTACCTTATTACCGTCAAAAGTGCATTATGAATGTCATCATCCACATCTTTGAGCAGTACAAAAATGGTTGAAAAATTAGGGTCATTTATTTTAAAAGTGTAAATCGTCAGCAAAAAGTGTACTGATTTAAGTCAAAACTAAGAGAGTGTTTTTAAAAATCCTTAAATTTGAATTATTATGAAAACACCAAGAAAGCAAACAACTGAAAATTACATTAAAGAGATTCGCAGAAACACTAGAAGAATCTTTAGTTCAGAACAGAAAATACAAATCGTTATGGAAGCATTACGAGCTGAAATGTC
>CANCPC010000040.1 GCA_947379965.1 Flavobacteriaceae bacterium
GGTAGTATAAAAAAATGTTCCAATGATAATTGGGAATGCTTTATGAACTTGAATTAAATTGCAAAATTCATAAACTGCTATTATCATAAAAATTCCAAAGAGGATAAAAAAGCTTTCAGTAGAATATAATATAGAAGAGAGTAATACAATTATATAAATAACTCCAGATATAGCTCGTTTTAGAGTTTCATTCATTTTATAGATCTTCTAAGAGCAATAAGTATAAGTTTTTTGCTGAACTACCATATTGGGTAAAATCTTCTTCTTCCACTTTTTCGAAATACTTGATAGTAGTTATGTTGGTAGGGTAGTCCGTTTGGTATTTCTTTTTTATTACGCTTAGCCCATCACTTTTAGATCCTATGATTTGGCTTGTAGTTGCAATAATAATAATGTTATCGGGTAATTCATTTGGTTTTTTTTGCTTAATTTGATTTGAAGAGAAAAGAATCGAACCTTCATCTGCAATTAAATTTTCGCAGGTTGCTAAAAAAAATAAAGAATTAGTTTGTTTCTTATAATCAATATTATTTTCTTCAAGCAATTTATATAGATTGGGTTCATAGCATAATGCTTCGCTTTCGAACCAATCATTTTCTTCTAGTATATTTTCGAATTGATCGTTTACTTCAATTTGATTTTCACAGTATAAAAATTTACCGCCATTTTTTTTGAAATTAAAAATGAATTGCTCATCCACAGGCATAGTATTCTCTGGAGCGTATTTGTTATATTCAGTATCATTCTGATCATCCGAATCTGGGTTGTTCGAACCAAAAAATTTTCTAAAAAGACTCATATTTTTTATAAACTGCTTGCTAAATTATTTCAATAACGTTCAAAGATAAAAAAATCTTAATTCAAAAGTGATTTTTGAATTAAGATTTTAATAATAATGTAAATTTTGTTAAATTATGAAACGACTTCTTCAAGATTTGAATCAAAACTTCTTTTTCCGAAAATGGCTTCTAAGTCGTCTTTGAATATTACTTCTTTTTCTATTAAGATGTCGGCCAGTTGATTTAATTTGTCTTTATTATCTTCTAAAATTTTAATCGCTCTTTCGTATTGGCTTTCAATTAATAAAGATATTTCTTTATCAATAGTTTTAGCTGTTTCTTCGGAATACGGTTTAGAAAAACTGTATTCACTTTGTCCAGAAGAATCATAATAGGTAACATTACCAATTTTATCATTCAATCCATAAATAGTAACCATGGCACGAGCTTGTCTAGTTACTTTTTCTAAATCACTTAATGCTCCTGTTGAAATCCTGTCGAAAGTTACTTTTTCAGCTGCTCTTCCGCCCATAGTAGCACACATTTCGTCAAGCATTTGATCGGTACGAACAATTAAACGTTCTTCTGGCAAATACCATGCTGCACCTAAACTTTGTCCTCTAGGGACAATCGTTACCTTGATTAATGGGGCTGCGTGTTCTAACATCCAGCTTACTGTTGCATGTCCAGCTTCATGAATAGCAATCGCTTTCTTTTCGTCAGGAGTTACAATTTTATTTTTCTTTTCAAGACCACCTACGATTCTATCTACAGCATCAAGAAAATCTTGTTTGTCTACAGCAGTTTTATTATTTCTTGCAGCAATCAAAGCAGCTTCGTTACATACATTAGCAATATCAGCTCCTGAGAAACCTGGTGTTTGTTTGGCTAAAAAGTCTGTATCAAGACCTTCTACTTTTTTTAGAGGTGCTAGGTGAACTTGAAAAATTTCAGCTCTTTCGCGAATATCGGGTAAGTCAACAAAAATTTGTCTATCAAAACGACCTGCACGCATTAAAGCTTTATCCAATACATCCGCTCTATTGGTGGCTGCTAATACAATTACATTCGAATTGGTTCCAAATCCATCCATTTCGGTTAATAATTGATTCAAAGTATTCTCGCGTTCGTCGTTACCGCCTGACATATTGCTTTTTCCTCTTGCTCTTCCCACGGCATCAATTTCATCAATAAAGATAATTGATGGTGATTTTTCTTTGGCTTGTTTAAACAAATCACGTACTCTTGAGGCACCAACTCCCACAAACATTTCAACAAAATCAGAACCTGATAATGAGAAAAAGGGTACTTGCGCTTCACCGGCTACGGCTTTAGCCAATAATGTTTTCCCTGTTCCTGGAGGTCCCACTAGTAAAGCACCTTTAGGTATTTTTCCTCCCAGATTAGTATATTTTTCTGGATTTTTCAAGAATTCTACGATTTCTTGAATTTCTTCTTTAGCTCCTTCTAAGCCAGCAACATCTTTAAACGAAGTTTTAATGTCTGTTTTTTCGTCGAAAAGTTTCGCTTTCGATTTGCCGATATTAAAAATTTGTCCGCCACCAGCACCCCCGCCGCCCGACATCTTTCGCATAATAAAGATCCAGACGCCAATGATAATGATGATTGGCAATAAGCTAACAAGAATATCAGTCCAATTATTTTTTGGTAAAAAATTAAAATCTTTCAATTTTCCTTCGCCTACAGCTTTCTCCAATTTAGTTTGGAATAATTGGTCGTTTCCAATAATAAAAGTATAATGAGGCCCTTTATTAGGTCTTTCAAAAACATCTTTTGCTACTTTTGAATTAGCAGGTTCCTTCAATGCTGAAGCTGTAAGATAAACTTCTGCTTCGGACTTGTTGTAGACAATTACCTTTTCTATAGCTCCTTTCTCTAAGTAAGAATTAAAACTAGAGGAAGTTAATTGTGCTGGTTCTGATAAATTGGAACCCCCATTCATGAAGCTTATAAACAAGAAAATTAATAATATCGCGGTATAAATTAACCAAGGACTTATTTTAAATTTATTTGTATTTGGATTATTATCTTTTGCCATTATAGTATGTTTCGTTTAGTATTTATTTTCGATTTTGGTGATTTTAGCATCTCCCCAAAGACTTTCAATAGTATAATATTCTCTTATATGTTTTTGAAAAACATGAACCACTATACATACATAATCCATCAGAACCCATTCTGCATTGTCAGTACCTTCAACATGCCAGGGCTTGTCTTTTATTTCTTTTGAAACTGTTTTTTGAATGGAGTTAACTATAGCATTAACTTGAGTGTTTGAATTTCCGTTGCAGATAACAAAATAGTCACAAACGGCAGTGTCTATTTCTCTTAAATCTAGAATATCTATGTCATTTCCTTTTACTTCTTCAATCCCTTTGATGATGTTTGCCAATAGAACATCATTGTTTATATTCTTTTTTGCCATGAATTATTTTTAAATAAGTTTGTAAAGTTACCATTTTTTGTGATTATTTTTGAACCTTAACATAATATTAAATTATGTTTTTACAAATAACTTCTTATGAAACTAATCAAACTCGATGCCATAGATTCAACAAATGATTTCTTAAAAGGAATGTCTAGTAATCAGGTATTGGAAAATTTCACGGTTGTTACTGCACAAAATCAAACGAAAGGGAAGGGGCAAATGGGTTCTGAATGGAGTTCTGAACCAAGTAAAAACTTAATAATGAGTGTTTTGGTAAAAGATTTTTTGTTCGATACAATTCATTTATTTGATATAAACATTGCTTTTTCACTAGCAGTTATCCAAGCTTTAGAATCTATAGGTATTCCCGAATTATGTATTAAATGGCCAAACGACATAATGTCATACAATAAAAAAATTGGCGGAATTCTGATTGAAAACTCAATAAAAAGTGACGGTAACATTCATTCCGTGGCGGGTTTAGGATTGAATATAAATCAAACCGATTTTAAAGATTTACCAAAAGCTTCATCATTGGCAGTGATTTGCAACTCTACTTTTGATAAAGAGGTTATTCTTTTAAAAATTATCGAAAACTTGAAAAAAAACAGTCAATCTTGGAGTCAAAATTCAGAGGCTATGTGGAAGGATTATACGAATATACTTTTCAAAAAAGGAATTCCGATGCCTTTTTCAGACCCAAATAACAAAAATTTTATGGGAATTATAAAGGGTGTCAACTCTATTGGTCAACTCGAAATTCTGCATGAAAACGATACAATTTCTGAATATGGTATTAAAGAAATTCAGATGCTGTATTAATCAATTTGATTTTTTTCTAAAACCAAGAAACCCTTTCAGTAGGAACCAAAAGGGTTTCGTGTTATATAATAAACAGTGTTTATAGTTTATTCATATTTCCCACTAATGTCTCGATAAATTTACCAATAGGTCCTTTTATCATCATAGCCATCATCGCATTAAATTCTCCTTCAAAAAGCAATTGAATACTAGAAGAATTTTCCGAAACTGAAATAATATCTGCAACCAAATTAAATAACAATTTATCGCTTGCTGAAGATCCCAGAACTAATTTATTTGGAGCTATTTTTTCTTTAATAACTAGTTTTATTTCGGGCATTCCTTTTAATCCAAAAATAAAAGAATCATCACCAATAACTTCAAATTTAGCAATATTCTCAGGCATTAATTTCTCGAAATTTCTTACATCTCTTAATAAATCAAATAATTCTTGTGCTGATTTTTCTACGGTAATTCTAGGACTTTCTAAATTCATAAATTATTTTTTTGAATTTTTTATACTTGTGCTGTCCAGGTTGAAGGACTCAAATTCCATTCTCTCAAAGTTTCCTCTTCATCATCGGTAATATACCTCTTGGCTACAGCCAAATTCAATAAATTTTGATAATTACTCAATGTGTATAAATCTATATTTGCGTTTTTAAAATTTTCTGTAGCAACATCAAAACCATAGGTAAATATGGCAGCCATCCCTTTTATGTTAGCACCAGCAGCTCGCAAGGCTTCTACAGCAAGCAAACTACTGTTTCCTGTACTGATCAAATCTTCAACAATAACTACATTTTGTCCTTTTTGTAAAAATCCTTCCACCTGATTTTGTCTACCATGCTTTTTGGGTTCTGGACGTACATAAACAAATGGTAAACCTAAACTTTCGGCAACTAGAATTCCTATTCCAATCGCTCCAGTAGCTACGCCAGCAATGACATCTGGCTTTCCAAATTGATTTTCGATATGTTTCGAAAACTCATCCCGAACATAATTTCTTATAAGCGGAAATGATAAAATTATTCTATTATCACAATAAATTGGTGATTGCCATCCTGAAGCCCATGTAAAAGGATTTCTTGGATTCAATTTAATTGCATTTATTTGCAAAAGTAATTCGGCAGTTTTTTCGGCAGTATCCTTATTAAATATCATACTACAAATGTATAAAGTTTTTGTGAACGACAAACCACTTTTTTTGACAAATGAAATCTCAAAAGAGACAAATTTTCAAATATTTTTACTCGAAAGCGTTGATATTGTGCAACTTATAGTGAAAATTTTTCAAAATAAAATTGAGAAAGCTTATTTGTATCATCCTGATGAAAAGGAGATTATGAAAACCCTTAAAGCTAAAATTCCTGTTTCTAAAGCCGGAGGAGGATTAGTTTATAACAAAAAAGGGCAAGTATTATTCATTTTTAGAGGTGGGAAATGGGATTTGCCAAAAGGGGGAACCGAAAAGGGCGAAGAAATCGAATATACGGCCATGCGTGAAGTCGAGGAAGAAACAGGCGTTAATAAATTAAGAATTACAAAAAAACTCCAAAAAACGTACCATGTTTTCAAAAGAAACGGTGTTTATAAATTAAAAATCACGCATTGGTTCGAAATGTATTCTGATTTCGAGGGAATTCCTGTTGGGCAAATCGAAGAAGGTATAGAAAAAGCAGTTTGGCTTAGTCCAAGTGAAATGCCAGAAATTTTAAAAAAATCCTATCAAAATATAAAATTATTGTTCGAAGATGAAAATTCTATGGTGTAATTCATTTTTTAAATTATCAATCATAACTCATAATTCATAATTCATTTTACCTTTGCAAAATGAATAAAAAACACCATTCCAACAATATACTCCATAATTTAGGTTTCGAAAAACTAAACGAAATGCAAGTTGCCGCTCAAGAAACTATTTTGAGCGATAACAATGTTTTATTGCTTTCGCCAACAGGTTCTGGGAAAACTCTCGCTTTCTTGTTGCCAATTTTCGAAATGTTGAAACCTGAAATTCTTTCTGTTCAATGTTTAATTCTGGTTCCATCACGGGAATTAGGTTTGCAAATTGAGCAAGTTTGGAAAAAAATGGGAACCGATTATAAAGTAAATGTGTGTTACGGCGGACATTCCATAGATACCGAAATCAAGAATTTAAGCAATCCGCCAGCCGTTTTAATAGGGACTCCGGGTAGAATTGCCGATCACATCGATCGAGGAACTTTTCGCTTAGACAAAATAGAAACTTTAGTCCTTGACGAATTTGATAAATCTTTACAATTGGGGTTTCATGAGCAAATGTCATTTATCATTGGTAAATTATCAAAACTGAACAAACGTGTTTTGGTTTCGGCAACCTCCGATATTGAGATTCCAAAATATACTAGAGTTATAAACCCAACGATTTTAGATTATATACCAGAGCAAGAAGAAAGGACAAATCTTGCGATGAAAATGGTCGTTTCGAAAGAAAAAGACAAAATAGGAAGTTTATTCAATTTGATTTGTGCGTTAAAATCGCAATCAGCTTTAGTGTTTTGTAATCATCGTGACGCTGCAGAACGTATTAGCGACACTTTAAACGCAAAAGGAATTTATTCTACTTATTATCATGGCGGAATGGATCAGGACGAAAGAGAACGCGCTTTAATTCAATTCCGTAACGGAAGTATGAGTTATTTAATTACCACCGATTTAGCCGCTCGCGGACTCGATATTCCCGAAATGAATCACGTAATTCATTATCATTTGCCCTCTAAAGAAGACGAATTCACGCATAGAAACGGTAGAACCGCTCGAATGCTTGCTTCAGGAACAGCCTATATTGTTGCCCATGATAGTGAAAAAAAACTAGATTATATTGATTACGGAATACCGGTTTTAAATCTAGAACATTCTACTACTTTACCCAAACCTCCTGAATTTCAAACTATTTATATTAGCGGTGGAAAGAAAAACAAATTGAATAAAATTGATATCGTTGGTTTCTTTTCCCAAAAAGGGAAACTCGAAAAAGGCGATTTGGGATTAATTGAAGTGAAAGATTTTATTTCGTTTGCCGCCGTGAAATTCAATAAAGTTCAAAATTTACTGCACAACATTAAAGACGAAAAAATGAAAGGTAAGAAGTTCAAAATCGAAGTCGCTAGAAAGGTAATCAAGAAAGAAGAAGAGTAGGTTCAGATTTCAGATTTCAAATTTCAAATTTCAAATTTCAAATTTCAAATTAATAAGGTTAAACATCTCCCAAATAAAAACGAAAACGTCTTGAGAAGTCAAGACGTTTTCGTTTTTTTGCTAACTGCTATCCGAAAATTATATTTTCTTCACGTATTGGGTAATAATTACAATTGTTTGACCATCTACACGACCTTCAATATATTCAGCATTTTCGTGATCTAATCGTATGTTTCTAACAGCAGTTCCTTGTTTTGCAACCATGCTAGAACCTTTTACTTTCAAATCTTTTACCAAAACTACTGAATCGCCAGTAGAAAGAATTACACCATTTACATCGCGGTGAATGACTTTGTTTTCGTCTTCTTCGCCTTCGCCAGTAGCTTGCGCCCAGGCTAAAACGTCTTCGTCAAGATACATCATATCCAATAATTCTTTTGGCCAACCTGCTGCGCGCATTCTGCTCAACATTCTCCAAGCCACCACTTGAACCGCGGTGTGCTCGCTCCACATACTGTCATTTAAGCATCTCCAATGGTTTAAGTCTTCGTTTCCTGGATTTTCGATTTGGTCAATACAAGTCGAACAAGCCAAAATACTTTCGTCTAATCCACCTTTTTTCGTTGGCAAAACGGCGTATACTTTTAGGTTTTCTGTTGCCGCGCAAAGTTCACATTGTGATCCGCTACGTTTATGTAATGCTCTTTCCATGCTATTATGTTGTGTTATATTTTTTGCGAAAGTAGTGCTAAAAGACTACTATTTCCAAATTTATACGGAATACTATTTTTTTACTTTAACAGCTTCAGGAACTAGCAATTCATATTCTCCACCATTACGAATAACATCTCTTACGATGCTTGAACTGATATATGAGGTTCTTGCAGCAGTTAATAAAAAAACGGTTTCTATTTTTGATAAGCGTCTGTTGGTATGAGCAATGGCTTTTTCGAATTCAAAATCTGCGGGATTTCTCAAACCACGTAAAATAAAATGGGCTTTTATTTTTTGGCATAAGTCAATTGTCAAACCTTCATATACAATGACAGAAACGTTGGGTTCATCTTTGAAAGTTTCTTCGATGAAACGTTTTCTTTCCTCAATGGAGAACATATATTTCTTTTCGGCGTTAACACCAATGGCAATTACAATTTCGTCAAATAACGGAATTCCTCTTCGGATAATATCCTCATGACCCAGCGTGATAGGATCAAATGATCCTGGAAATATTGCTTTTCTCATTTTTATTTTAGTATTTGTTTTTCAATTCTCATGTCGGGAACGATCCAAATTAGAGCTACAGTAAAATAGAGTAATCCGGAAATCCAAACGGAGACGAATGCTAATGGAACACCCAATAAATAGCAGAACAAAGAAATTTTTCCTTTATAATCTTTTTCGGCTATTTTAGCTAAAAGTGAATCTTTGCCTTCCAATTTAATAATTTTATTTAGAAGTATAGTATAAGAAACAGCACACATAAAAAGGATAAAACCATAACAACTCATTGTAACTGCCGCAAAATGTTGCGAACCAATCCAACTCGTTGCAAAAGGAATTAAAGAAAGCCAAAAAAGTAAAAATAGATTTCCCCATAAAACAGAACCGTTAATTTGTTTTACAGCCTGAAACATATGATGATGATTGTTCCAATAAATCCCAACATAAGCAAAACTTAAAACATAACTCAAAAACACCGGTATTAGGAGTTTTAAAGAATCAAAAGTATTACTTTCGGGCACTTTTATCTCCAATATCATAATTGTAATGATAATAGCCAATACACCATCGCTAAAGGCTTCGATTCTATTTTTGTTCATGGTTTTTCTAATTTATTAGCGCCAATTCAATCGCATTGCTAAACAAATCTTCCAATGAAATTGTGGCAACTTTGGCTTGTTGCGGAATCAAACTTTCGGTGGTTAAACCTGGAATTGTGTTCATTTCGAGCATAAATGGTTCGCCGTCAACAAATATAAATTCGCTTCGAGAGAAACCTTTCATTTTCAAAATTTCGTAGGCACGTTTTGCAATTTCGCTTACTTTTTGTGTCATTTCTTCGGAGATTCTGGCAGGTGTTATTTCCTGAGATTTTCCGTGGTATTTGGCTTCATAATCGAAGAAATCATTTTCCGAAACAATTTCGGTGATCGGTAAAACGGTTACTTTTCCTTTGTAATTGAATACGCCAACAGAAACTTCGGTACCGTCAAGGAAACTTTCAATGATGATTTCGTTATCTTCTTTATAGGCAATTTCAATGGCAATTGGTAATTCATTGGCTGTTTTTACTTTTGATATTCCAAAGCTAGAACCGGATTTATTTGGTTTTACAAAACAAGGTAAACCTACTTTTTTTACGATTTCGGAGGTGTCAATAGGTTCGCCTTTATTCAAATAATACGATGTCGCTGTTTTGATGCCGTAAGGTTTTAAAACCGACAATAAATCCCGTTTATTAAAGGTAAGCGCCGCTTGATAATAATCGCAAGAAGTTTGTGGCATTCCAATTAATTCGAAATAAGCTTGCATCAATCCATCTTCGCCTGGAGTTCCGTGAATGGCGTTAAAAACACAGTCGAAAGTAATTTTTGTCCCGTTTACTGTAGTCGAAAAGTCATTTTTATCGATTGGGAATTCGGTGTCTTTATCATCGACATAAACCCATTTTTCTTTGAAAATATGAATTCGGAATCCGTTAAATTTAGTTTTGTCAAGAAACTGATAGACCACGTTTCCGCTAATTAAGGATATTTTATATTCACTTGAATATCCGCCCATGATGATGGCAATGTTTTTCATTTTATACGTTTAATCGGTTAAACGTTTAATCGATTGACCGATTAAACCTATTCAAAACAAAATTAGAATTTTTTTTGGAACGAAATAGCTTTATCTTTGTCACTTATAAAAATAAATTTATGAGTTTACAAAAATATCTTTCAAGTCGCGTATTTTTCGGGCAAGCTGCAACTGCTCTTGCCATACTTGCTGTTTTGGCTTATTTTTTCATGCATTGGCTAACTTTTACAACCGATCATGGCCACGAAATAACGGTACCTAATTTAGCCAAATTGAATGTGGAACAAGTCGAAAAAAAGCTGGATGAGTTAGACTTGGATTATGTTCTTTTGGATAGTGTTGATTTTAATAAAGATTTTCCAAAATTTAGTGTTGTAGAGCAAGATCCTTTGCCGGGTGCTAAAGTGAAAGTGGGTAGAAAAGTATATATTAAGATCAATGCTTCGGGATTTTCGTCTGTTAGAATCCCTGATTTAATTCAGAAAACCTATCGAGAAGCAGTTCCAACATTAAAATCTTTAGGACTAGAAGAGGGTACGATTACGTATATTCCGAATATTGGAAAAGATATGGTCCTAGAAATGCGTTTCAAAGGTCGAAACCTAAAAGTAGGCGACAGAGTTTTGAAAGCCTCTAAAATTGATTTGGTTTTAGGTGATGGAAAAGAAGGATATACAGAACAAGTAGATAGTTCAGCTACGCCTAAAGAAGAAATACCTGCAAATGTTAAATAATATTGAAACTACAGATTTAGAAGACGAATTATTCGAACATTATCGATTTGATATTCCTAAGGGGCAGTTGCTTTTGCGAATTGACAAATATTTGATGAATATGATTCCGAATGCAACTCGGAATAAAATTCAAAATGCAGCCACTGCAGGCGATATTTATGTGAATGATCTTCCTGTAAAATCAAATTATAAAGTAAAACCCTTTGATGTGGTGCGCATTATGATGTCGCATCCGCCGTTCGAAAACAGAGTGGATCCGGAAGATATTCCGCTAGACATTGTTTATGAAGATGCAGCGCTTTTACTAGTTAATAAACCTCCAGGTTTTGTAGTTCACCCCGGTCACGGCAATTATACTGGGACTTTGGTAAATGCTTTGGCATTTCATTTTGAGAATTTGCCAATGAATAGCAGCGAACGTCCAGGACTAGTTCACCGAATTGATAAAGATACTTCGGGACTTTTGGTAATTGCAAAAACGGAGGCGGCGATGACGCATCTTGCCAAGCAATTTGAAGCCAAAACTTCCGAAAGAGAATACATTGCCCTAGTTTGGGGAAATGTAGTTGCCGATCAAGGAACGATTGAAGGCAATATTGCGCGCCATTTAAAAGACCGTATGCAAATGGCAGTTTTTGCCGATCCAGAAATCGGGAAACCAGCCGTGACACATTATAGAGTCTTGGAACGTTTTGGTTATGTAACTCTGGTTTCTTGCGTTCTTGAAACAGGTCGCACGCACCAAATCCGTGTTCACATGAAGCACATTGGTCATCCACTTTTTAATGACGAACGTTATGGCGGTCATTTGATTTTGAAAGGAACTACGTTTACCAAATACAAACAGTTTATAGATAATTGCTTCAAGGCTTTGCCAAGACAGGCTTTGCATGCTAAAACACTTGGTTTTATTCATCCTACAACGGGTGAAATGATGCGCTTTGATACTGAATTGCCACAAGATTTTCAGGATTGTATCGAAAAATGGCGAGGCTATTCGAAAACTAATATGGTGGATGATGAGTCGTAAATATTAGGACGCGGATGATGCTGATTTAGGCGGATAAAAACAGATTCTATTCTTTTTATTGTTGTATTGTTTTTTTTGATTGATACTAAACTGTTTTTATTTTGCCAATAGATCCCTTATCGGTTGGGATTAATTCGAAAATAGATGTTGGTTGTAATGAAGGTTCTATTCGGTGGGAAACATAAATAATCGTCATATTCGTTTCTTGAATTAAAATATTGATTAGGTCAATTACCAAAGCCGTATTCGTATCGTCAAGACCTTCTAAAGGTTCGTCTAAAATGATTAATGGCGGATGTTTTATAACGGCACGAATAATTAGCGCGACTCTTTGTAATCCCAAGGATAATTTGTTGAAACTCTTGTTTTTTAAATCACTGATATGAATCACAGAAAGCCATTGGTCTACAATATTGAGGTGAAATTGCGTGGGTTGCGTGTATAATCCGATCGAATCGAAAAATCCGGAGAGAATCATTTGTTCCATCGTCTGATTCCTTTTGAACAATTGCGTCATGGAAGTCGAGAAAAACCCAATATTTTTTTTGATGTCCCAAACGCTTTCGCCACTTCCTTTTTTTCTTCCAAAAAGATAGAGTTCTTGTCCAAAACCTTTTGGATTTTCTCCTGTAATCATGGATAAAAGAGTACTTTTTCCGGCGCCATTCGGCCCAATAAGTTGCCAAAATTCTCCTTGTTTAATCGTCCAAAAAATAGCGTCTACAATTTTTTGTTCTTGATAACTTACCGAAACCCCATCCATTTTTACAAGAATGTTTTCATTGCAATCAAACGCAATTAAAGGTTTTGGAATTTCAGTTGTTCTTACTTTTTTAGTATTAGATGAATCGACTTCAATTGGTTTTATATCAAAAGAATTATCAGTTATATGTCCGCTGTTTTTAATAAAAGGAAGTAAGTCTTCGGTGCGGTTTACCAATTGTATAAAACACAAAGTAGCTGATAATTCTTCTAATTGATGAAGCAATATTTTTCGAGAA
The DNA here is from genome assembly GCA_947379965.1 of Flavobacteriaceae bacterium. GTDB lineage: Bacteria > Bacteroidota > Bacteroidia > Flavobacteriales > Flavobacteriaceae > Flavobacterium. The sequence goes on from CANCPC010000040.1 coordinate 12,777, forward strand.
GCTTGGTCTAAATGATCGAAAGGATTATCTAAAATGATATAATCCGGTTTTTGGTTTAGGCAATAATTCAGAAATTCTTTTTTCTGTTCGCCAGCCGAGAAAGTTCGTAATTTTCTGTTTTTTCCAGCCGCGGTGGCTTCACAAATATCGTATTGATCTTCTTTTTCTATAAATTGTTGAATGGTACTATCCGAAAAAAGAATGCCTTTTATAGTGTTGAATTCTGCCAATTCACCCCAATTATTTTCGGAAAGCAAGGTTTCGACGAACTGATTTTTATCGACAAGATCGGATAAAAGGATATTCCAATGGGACTTATTGTTCATTGTGAAAACGGATATTTTTAATTAATTTTAAGTTGCATCAGCAAATCAGTTTGTACGTCATCACCCAATACAAAAATATGTTGGTCAAATTCGACAAAACCATTTTTTGAGTAAAATTGTAAGGCGCGATGATTTTCTTCCCAAACGCCTAACCAAACTGAATTTACCGCCATTTGTTTTGCGATTTTTATAGTTTCGTCAAGTAATAATTGACCAATTCTTTTTCCGTGAAAGGCTTGTAAAACATAGATTCTTTGAATTTCTAAATTGTTTCCTTCTTGTTTTTCGGTTTGGGCTTCGCCAAAGTTCAGTTTCATATAGCCAATACTCTCATTTTCTAAAGAAGCAAGATAAAACACCGATTCAGGATTGTTGAGTTCCGAAGCTATTTTTTCTATATTGAAATTTTCTTGAATATAATTCGCCATGTTTTCAGCAGTATTCTCTTCAGAAAAAGTTTCCGTGAAGGTTTCGGTGCTTATTTTGCGAATAATTTCTAGGTCAGCAATGCTGGCTTTTTGGATTTCTATTTTAGGCATTAAAAAAGAATTTTTTTTTTAAAATACAAAAATACTACAAATAAAAAGGTTGGCAATTTTCATTTTCGGTTTTTCAATTTGTACTTTTGAAAAGAAAATAAAAACAGAGTCCGTTGGTTGTCATTTTTCTAATTAAAAAAAATGAAACGCATAGAAACATAGAAAAAAGAATGGCATAGACCAATTCATGGTTTTCACATAGCTATGGTTTACTTTCAAAAAATGACATGCCTTTTTTAAATAAAATAAAGCTATGTTTCTATGCGTTTCATAAAAAATAGAATTTAATTGTAGACGACGGGTTAAACAGAATAAATAATTTATGAAAATAGTCATTTCGCCAGCCAAGTCGTTAAATTTTGATAAAGCTATACCTACCGCAAACTTCTCCGAAGCTTTGTTCCTAAAAGAATCGCGCTTGGTTCATAAAGCTTTAAAGCAAAAAACACCCAATGAACTTTCAGGATTAATGGATATTTCGGAGAAATTGGCCAATTTGAATTGGCAACGAAATCAAGACTGGAAAACGCCTTTTAATACCGAAAATGCGCGACCAGCTATTTTCACCTTCGATGGTGATGTGTACACCGGATTAGATGCCTATTCAATTCCAATTGAGAAATTGGAAACTTTACAAGATAGCTTACGAATTTTATCGGGATTGTATGGAATCCTAAAACCATTGGATTTAATTCAAGCGTATCGATTAGAAATGGGAACCAAATTAGCAATTGGCGAAAGCGATAATTTATACCAATTTTGGAAAACCACTTTGACCAAAGCATTAAATAAAGAACTCGAAAAAAACGAGCTTTTTATCAATTTGGCGAGCAACGAATATTTTTCTGTTATAGATGTAAAAAAATTAAAAGTTCCAGTAATCACTCCGGAATTTAAAGATTACAAAAACGGAAAACTTAAAATAATCAGTTTTTTTGCCAAGAAGGCTAGAGGTATGATGGTGCGCTATATTATTGATACCAACGCCAAAACAATTGATGATTTGAAAGGATTCAATTATGAAGGCTATCAATTTGACGCCAATTTATCAGCAGAAAATCATTTGGTTTTTACACGATAAAAAATTAGATTGCAGTTTTCAGAATAAAAAAGTAGTTAAAAATGAAAAGAATCATTTTTAACTACTTTTTTTTAAATCTTAAATCAAAAATCTAATGCATCGCTTCTGAAGGATCGATTTTATTTTTTCCTCGTTTAATCATCATTATAAACGGAATGCAAAGTAAAAATAAGATTCCGAGGTACATAAAGACATCCATATAGGTTAAAACGGTACTCTGGAGCATCACTTTGAATTCGATTGCCTTATAAGCTTTTGCCAAAGCATTATTAAAACTAAATCCTTTTGCCATAAATCCATGTTGTAGGTTTGCTACAGTTTGTTGCACTTGGAAAGAGGTTTTATCAAGATGTGAAATCAAAGTTACACGGTGTTGTTGATTGAAAATCGCAATAAAAGTAGTGATAATCGCAATTCCGAATGACCCTCCCAATTGACGCATCATACCAGTAAAAGCAGCACCTTCTCCTATGTGTTTTCCTTTAAGGGTTGATAATGATAGTGTTGTAATAGGTACAAATAATAAACCTAGACCAATCCCTCTTAATATTAATGGCCAAAACATTTTGTCCCCGCTAGTATTTGGCGTGATGATGTTGTGCATCCAAAAAGTAAAAAAGAAAAAAATTAAGAATCCTACTGCTACCATATAGGCTTGTGGAACACCGCGTTGTATCATTTTACCAATGAAAGGCATCATAATTCCCGTGGTTATCGAACTTGGAATTAGTAATAAACCCGCATCTAATGCGCTCCATCCTAAAACCGATTGCGTGTAAATAGGCACAATAAAAGTAGAACCATAAAGACCAAAACCCATAATGAAACTCATAATAGTTCCCACTCTTAAATTGGTGTCTTTTAAAACCTTTAAATTGACAATAGGATGTTTGTAGGTAAGCTCTCTTTTGATGAAAAGGATTAATCCAAATAAGGAAACTATACTTAGACTTGTGATTAATTTGTCGTTGAACCAATCATCTTGTTGGCCATGTTCTAATACAAATTGTAATGATCCGATGAATGTTGTCAAAAATGCAATTCCCCACCAATCGACTTGATTTGCCTTGAGTTTGTCGCCATATTTTGGACTTTTAACAAACATAAGTGTTAATATTGCTGCTACAATTCCAATTGGAATATTGATATAAAAAATAAAAGGCCATGAAAAATGATCTACAATATAACCTCCTAAAGGGGGGCCAAGTGTAGGTCCCACAATTACTCCCATACCATAAATAGCTTGCGCCATACCTCTTTTGGCTGCTGGATAGCTTTCAGTAATTATCGTTTGGGCAGTTACTAATAAGGCCCCACCGCCTAATCCTTGAATAAATCGAAAAGCAACCAATTCCCAAATATTATTGGCATTTCCGCACAAAAAGGAAGCAACTGTAAAAACAATAATCGAAAATGCAAAATAATTCCGACGACCAAATTGCTGCGAAAGCCAACTTGTCATTGGGATTACAATCACATTAGCAATTGCATAAGCAGTAATAACCCAAGCAATATCCGTGAGCGTTGCCCCAAGGCTTCCTCGCATATTATTTAATGCCACATTTACAATTGTCGTATCCACGATTTCAAGCAAGGCGCATAATACGGCAGTTATTGTGATAATAACCCTCCTGAATCCATATTCTACTAATTCGTCTTCCACGCTTTTATAATGTTTAATTATTTAATTTGTCTTTTTCTCTTCGTCAGTTTGCTGTTTTTTTGGGCTTGTCCCTCCTGGCTGCTTCGTGCCTCGCAAGGTCAGGTCGTGCTTTCCGCTCCCGCTTTTTTGGCATCGGCAAAAAAGCCGCTCCCCAAAGAGCTCCACTTCAATCCCTCACGCGCGCAAAATTAAATTAAGGAATCGTTAATCAACAATCAAAGCATATTATTTCAAATGAACATCCACAGTTACGTTCATACCAGGACGAAGTAATTCTATTTTTTTGGCATCGTTAGATTTGTTCAAGCTTATTTTAACTGGTAATCTTTGTATTGTTTTTACGAAGTTTCCAGTTGCGTTGTCTGGAGGTAACAAAGAGAAAACAGAACCTGTGGCTGGTGAAAACGACGCGATTTCTCCTTCAAAATCATAGTCAGGATAAGCATCTACTTTAATGGTTACTTTTTGTCCAATGACCATTTTATTCAATTGAGTTTCCTTGAAATTTGCAATTACCCATGCCGTTGCATTATTGATGATATAGAACAAGGATTGCCCCGGTTGAACCAATTGTCCCGCTTGAATGTCAATTTTTGAAACTTGTCCATCAATAGCTGCCGTAACAACGGTGTAAGATAAATTCAGTTTCGCAGCGTCTAATTGTGCTTTTGCTTTTTTGATATTGGCAGCAGCTACTTCAGCTTGTTTGTCTGAAACTTTAGATTTCGCTACAATAGCTGTTTTTTGAAATGAGCTTGCTTTTTCTTGTTGTTGTAAAATTCGAACTTGATTTTCAGCTTCTTGTTTTGCAGCCAAAGCTTGCTCAAATTGCTGTTTTGTAATGGAATGGTTTTTGTATAAATTTTCATAGCGAACATAATCACTACCAACTCTTCCCAATCTAATTTTAGCTGTTTCGATATTTCCACCTGCTGTACGCACATTTGCATCCGAAGCTGAAATACTAGCCATGGCACTTCCTGTATCTGCTTTTGCAACTTCAAAACCACTTTCGGCAGCAACTAAGGCTGCATTGGCTTCTTCAATTTTTAGTTGAAAATCACGGGTGTCAATTGTAAATAAAGTGTCCCCTTTTTTTACAAAAGCATTATCTTTGACATATACTTTACTAATGTATCCTGATACTTTAGGAATAATTGGGTTCATGTTTTTCTCAATTTGTGCATCATCCGTACCTTCGTGAGATAAAGAATGAATGTACTTGAAACTACCATATGTTACTCCTAAAATTAGTAAAACCAAAATGATAACTAAGAATTTTTTATTTGTTTTTTTCTTTTCCATAAGGCGGATTGATTATATTTTTGAAAGATTGAAAGATTGTGATAATTGTCCTGTTGCCGAAAGTAATTCGTAATATTTTTGTATGATATTGGCTTTTGCCAATGATGTGTTGATTTTAGAACTCAATTGATCTACATCGGCTTCAAGTAAATCATTTGTATCTGAAAGCCCATTGTCGTATTTGTCTTTTACAATTCGGTAATTTTCTGTCGCTTGTTCAAAAGCCTGACGATATACTTGACTTTGTTTTAGTGATAAATCATAGTTTTCTATGGCTTGTTTAACCTGAATTCTGATATTATCAGTAAGGATTTCTTCCGAATTCTGTACTTCAAGTGATTTGCTCTCAGCAATTTTCACATTGGTACCATTTTTTAAAATATCACTCAAATCATACGAAATGCCTACGCCAATATTCATTGCATTTTGAACATTTATAAAATTATGTAAATCTAGAGTTGTATAACCACCGATAAGCATTACCGAAGGATAATAAGCACTTTTAGTAATTTTTATATTTGCCAAGGTTGCTTTTTCCTGAAAGTGCATAGCTTCTAAATCCTTACGATTTTCGAGTGCTGGTTTTTCATCTGTTGGGATATTATCCATTTTGAAATTGGTAAAATCACTTTCTCTAATCTCTAATTTTGTATCGGCAGGTAATTTTAAAAGCGTTACCAAATAATAATTTACGATGTCTAGATTATTTGTAGTTTCGTCTATCGAAAGTTGTATTTTAGAAACTTGCAATTGTGATTTCAGTAAATCATTTCTTGGAATAATTCCGTTTTTTTCCATTTCGCTAAAATCAAATACGCGTTGTTGAGCCCGTTTCTGATTTTCCTTTAGGATTTCAAGTGTCTTTTGCGATTTGTACAATCCGGCGTAATATTCAATTACTCGCATTGCTATTTCCTCTTTCGTTTGATTGGCCATCGAAGTTTCAGCTTCAAATAGATTTTTAGCAACTTGAATACTATTCTGAATTTTGAAACCAGCAAAAATAGGAAGACTAGCATTAATTTGACCTAATACTAAGCGATCTACAAGAGGAGGTGTAGAAGGAGTAGTATTGTTTGTATTGCTACTATTTGTTTTTAAATCGATGGTAGCTTTCGTCAAATGTTGAAATTGCCCAGAAGCTTTCAAATTGGGATATTGGCTGTTTTTTGCAGCTTGTAATTCGTGTTTTTTGGTGTTTACTTTAGTATTTCCTAAGATGACTTCATTACTTTTGTTCCAAGCCATTTGAACGGCTTCGTCGAGTGTCAAGTACGTTTTTTCTTGTGCATCTATAGTTGAAATTCCAATAAAGTAAACCCCAAATAGTAATAATTGACTAATTTTCATATATCAAAAGGGCTTTAATGGTTTGTTGAATGTGCTTTGTCAAATCGTTTTGTATGTAATTGTTATATAATTCTTCTGTTTTTAAATCTAATAACTCTTCAAAAAAAGGTTTGTTCATCTGAAAATGGAAAAATGTTCCTAAAATGGTTGGTGTGATAAGCGGAATAATAACTTCCTTGCGGAATACCCCTTTCGCTTGTCCTTCTTGAATAATGATTTCTAATGATCGTAAATTGACTCTTTTTATTTCTGAGAAAGTCTCTAAATGAAACTCATGCTTTTTTGATGATAATTCAAAATGTAAAATGCGATAAATACCTTTATTACAATTGATTCTATTGATGTAAAGTTCAATAAGTTTGTTTATTTTATCAACAGGTTCGAGGTTTTCTTCTAATAAATGTTCTAATTGCATTTTAAG
>CANCPC010000041.1 GCA_947379965.1 Flavobacteriaceae bacterium
ATTGTAGCGCCATCAGGTAGTTGTGTATTGCACGTAAAAGAACATTTACACAATGAAAATGATCCCGAGGCCGCAAAAAAAATTAGAGAAAATGTTTATGAATTAACCGAGTTTTTAGTTGATATTCTAAAAGTAAAAAATCTGAACGCTCGGTTCCCTTTCAAAGTAGGTTTACATACTAGTTGTCACGGACAACGAGGTCTTAATCTTTCCTCCATGACAGAGAGAATGTTGCCCTCTTTCTCCAAACCAGAGCAATTATTAAATATGGTTGAAGATATTCAATTAAGTAAACCCAAACGGAATGATGAATGTTGTGGTTTTGGCGGTACTTTTTGCGTATTTGAAGAAGCGGTTAGCGTCAAAATGGGAAAAGACCGAATTAGCGAACATGATTCTAATTCAGTTGATTACATTACCGGAGTAGATACAAGTTGTTTGATGCATTTAGAAGGAATTCTAAAACGTCAAGGGAGTAATACAAAAACAATTCATATTGCTGAAATATTGAATAGTGTCGTATAGTATAATTCAACTATTATAAGTTAACAAAAGAGAATAATATGACAGCTAAACATGCTGAATTAGCGGAAAAATTTATCACTGACGAGCCAAGAACAAATTGGCACGACGAAACCTTATGGTTTGTCCGTGAAAAACGCGATAAAGCGGCTCATGGTATTCCCGAGTGGGAACAATTGAGAGAATGGGGGTCTCAAATCAAGAATCATTCACTTTCCAATCTTTCTACTTATTTAAAAGAATTTGAAGAAAAGGCTTTGGCTAATGGTATAATAGTTCATTGGGCTGATGATGGTGAGGAACATAATAAAATCATTCATTCGATTATACAAAAACATTCTATTCAAAAAATTGTAAAGAGCAAAAGTATGCTCACCGAAGAATGCCATTTAAATGAATATTTATACGATAAAGGGATAGAAATTGTTGATACTGATTTAGGGGAACGAATTGTTCAATTTAGGAATGAACCCCCAAGCCATATTGTATTACCAGCAATACATCTAAAAAAAGAAGATGTAAGTGCCACTTTTCATGAACATTTGAATACAGAAAAAGGTAATAATGACCCTCAATATCTTACTGAAGCAGCACGTCAACATCTGCGAAATAAATTTGTAGAATCTGAATTAGCAATTACTGGAGTGAATTTTGCTATCGCCGAAACAGGTGGATTTGTTGTTTGTACTAACGAAGGAAATGCAGATATGGGTGCTCACTCTGCTAAAGTACATATTGCTTGTATGGGTTTTGAAAAAATAATTCCTAAAGCAGAACATCTAGCTGTTTTTTTGAGATTACTTGCGAGAAGTGCCACAGGCCAGCCTATTACTACCTTCTCTAGCCATTTTCAAAAACCAAGACCTGATCAGGAAATGCATATTGTCATTGTAGATAATGGACGTAGCCGACAACTAGGAAGAGAAGATTTTAGAAATTCATTAAAATGTATTCGATGCGCGGCTTGTTTTAATACTTGTCCGGTCTACCGTCGAAGTGGTGGACATAGTTATCATACGGCTGTAGCAGGGCCAATAGGCTCCATATTAAACCCAAATTTAGACATGAAAGCCAATTCGGATTTACCTTTTGCTTCTACTCTTTGTGGAAGCTGTACAAATGTATGTCCCGTTAAAATTAATATTCATGAACAATTATGGAAATGGAGACAAGAGATAGTAAAAGAAGGCTATGTTGATACTACAAAAAAAATTGGAATGGGAGGAATGGCTTATTTATTTACCTATCCTAAACTATATCGTATTATTGGTAAAACAGGCCGTTGGGTAATGAAAAATTTTCCTTTTGTAGTAAATAACAAATTAAATGTTTGGTTTAAACAAAGAGAAATGCCTCAAGTTCCAGAGCAATCCTTTCGTGATTGGTATTTGAAAAATGGTAAAAAAACAAAAAACTAATAGAATCCCTGATGACTAAAAGAGATAAAATATTAAATAAAATTGCGGAAAATCAACCTGATTTGGTTCCGATGCCAGAAATCTCTCTAGATGAAGTGATTCGTTACAATAATAATTACAGTCAGTTCAAAAGTACATTAGAAGGTATTGGAGGTAGAGTAGTGTTGATTAATGATATTTCGTTACTAAAAAATGAATTAGTAATCGATAAAGCCTCAGACAATTATATTTTAAATACAATTCCGGATATAGGAGATGTAAATGATCATTCATTTTTACTTTCGGCATCTGAATTAGAAAAATTAGAAAAAGTGTATTTAAAAGGAACGATTGGGGTGTCTGAAAATGGTTCGGTTTGGCTTTATGAATCCCAGTTGATTAATCGTTTATTGCCTTTTATTTGTCAACATCTTATAATTTTGATTCAAATGGAAGACATTGTACCAACGCTTCACCATGCCTATCAAAAAATTAATATATCAAAAGAAGGTTTTGGTATTTTTATAGCAGGTCCTTCGAAGACTGCTGATATTGAACAGTCATTGGTAATAGGAGCTCATGGTTCCAGAAGCACTACTGTTTATGTGATTGACAATTAAAAAAAAGGAGTTATTTTATAAAATATTTATTATTTAAAACTATACAAAAATGAAACTAATACGTTTTGGAGAAGCCGGCAAAGAGAAACCGGGAATTTTAATCGGAGATAAAAGATTTGATGTTTCATCGATTGTTACCGATTATAACGAATCATTTTTTGAAGAGAATGGACTTGAAAAATTAAAAAATGCATTAGGCAATAATCCTATTTTGCCGGAAGTTGATGCGTCTGTAAGACTGGGTTCTGTGGTAGCAAGACCTTCGAAAATAATATGTATCGGACTGAATTATATCGACCATTGTCGCGAAACAAATGCACCTATTCCGGATGAACCTATATTATTTTTTAAATCTACAACAGCACTATGTGGACCTAATGATAATTTGGTTATTCCAAAAGACAGTAAAAAAACCGACTGGGAAATAGAATTAGCAGTGGTTATAGGAAAAAAAGCAAGTTATGTTTCAGAAACCGATGCAATGAATTATGTTGCTGGTTATTGCTTGCATAATGATTATAGTGAGAGAGCTTTTCAGATTGAGAGAGGTGGTCAATGGGCCAAGGGAAAAGGCTGTGATACATTCGCTCCGTTAGGACCCTTTTTGGCTACTACTGACGAGATTGAGGATGTTGATAATTTATCAATGTGGTTAACGGTCAATGGAAAAACATATCAAAATAGTAGCACTTCGAATTTGATTTTTAAAATTCCTTTTCTAGTTCATTACCTGAGCCAGTTTATGACTTTGTTACCTGGTGATGTAATCAGTACAGGGACTCCTCCTGGTGTAGGTTTAGGAATTAAACCAGAGCCGGTATACATTCAAGAAGGTGATGTTATTGAATTGGGAATAGAAGGTCTTGGGTCAAGTAAACAATTAGCAGTTTCTTATAAATAGTATGGAAACTCAAAAATTTTGTTTGGCTTTAGACTTAAAGGATGACCAAAACCTTATGGCCGAATATAAAGCCTATCATCAGAATGTTTGGCCTGAAATTATATATAGTATTAAAGATTCTGGAATTACAGTTTTAGATATATACTGCGTTGGAAACCGAATGTTTATGATTATTGAGGCAAATGCTGATTTTTCTTTTGAAAAAAAATCAGCATTAGATACCAACAATCCAAAAGTTCAGGAATGGGAAGAATTGATGTGGAAGTTTCAACAAGCTTTACCATGGGCAAAATCGGGTGAAAAATGGATGATAATGGAAAAAATATTTGAGTTGAAATAATAATGATAAAAATAGACTGTCATCAACATTTTTGGAAGTATCATCCAGTAAAAGATAGCTGGATTACGGCTGATATGAGTAAAATTCAAAGAGATTTTTTACCCCAAGATTTAAAACCAATTCTACAACAAAATGATATAGAAGGATGTGTAGCCGTTCAAGCCGATCAAAGTGAAGATGAAACTCTTTTTTTATTGGATTTAGCACATAATAACGATTTTATTAAAGGTGTTGTAGGTTGGGTTGATTTGTGTAGTCCAGATATAAAATCTCGGTTAGATTTTTTTTCCAAGTATATAAAACTAAAGGGATTTCGTCATATCGTTCAAGCAGAGCCTGAAGATGATTTCCTATTACGTGAAGATTTTTGTAATGGAATTGCTCAATTATCAGAGTATAATTATACCTATGATATTTTAATTTATCCAAAGCATTTACCGTTTGTAATAGAGTTTGTTAATAAATTCCCTAATCAAAAGTTTGTAATTGATCATTTAGCAAAGCCAAACTTCAAGTCACAAGATTTTTCAGACTGGGAAAAAGGAATGAGAGAATTAGCTTTAAACCCTAATGTTTATTGTAAAGTCTCTGGTTTAGTAACCGAAGCAGATTGGAAGTATTGGTCGGAGAACGATTTTACTTATTGTTTAGATTTGGTTACAGAAATATTTGAAACTAATCGATTAATGTTTGGTAGTGATTGGCCAGTAAGTTTACTAGCGGCTACTTATAAAGAATCCTTTAGTATTGTTGAAAATTATTTCTCAAAATTTTCGAAAGAAGGACAAGATCAATTCTGGGGGGAAAGTGCAATAGAATTTTATAAATTATAAAAAATATTAAAATGGATTTAAATCTAAAAAATAAAATAATCATTGTTACTGGTGGTGCAAAAGGGATAGGGTTCGGCATTTGCAAAGAATTAGCTGCTGAAGGTGCTATTCCGGTAATTGTAGGAAGAAGAGAAGAAGATAATTCTAAAGCTGTAAATGAAATCGAAGCCTTAGGATTTATAGCAAAAAGTGTCCAGGCCGAATTGACAAAACCTGAAGAATGCGAAAAAGCAATTCGACAAGTGGTGGAAGAATTTGGCCGAATCGATGGTCTAGTAAATAATGCAGGTGTAAATGATGGTGTTGGACTTGAAACGGGAGATTATGAAACTTTCTTGGCATCGTTACACAAAAATTTAGTTCATTATTATCTTATGGCTCGTTATGCTTTGCCTGAATTAAAAAAATCTAAGGGAAACATAATCAATATTGGTTCTAAAACTGCTGATACAGGTCAGGGGAATACCTCTGCTTATGCTGCTTCTAATGGCGGACGTAATGCCTTAACACGAGAATGGGCAGTAGAATTATTGAAGTACGATATCCGAGTAAACGCTGTTATTGTAGCTGAATGTTTTACCCCTTTATATGAAACTTGGATACAAACTTTTGACAATCCAGCTAAAAAATTGAAAAAAATAACAAAGAACATTCCATTAGAAAACAGAATGACTACTTCCGAAGAAATTGCAAATACTGTGGCTTTTCTATTGTCTGAAAAATCAAGTCATACTACAGGGCAGTTGGTTTATGTTGATGGTGGCTATACTCACCTAGATAGAGCTTTATAATTTTTTTTTAATCAACGAAAACAAAATAACTATTATTCTTTTAGTTTATTTTTTATGCTTTTTAGGTATAGAAAAGTTTTGATTTTATTTTATAAATGTAGAGAGTAAACTTCCTGTTAATCTACTAAATAGGATTCAATCAAATAAGAAAAATAGTTATTTTATAAATTTCATAATACCAATACAATTAGTTCAATTATAGCAGCAGTTGTATAAAAATTATTTGCAATCCCATAATAAATAACGATTTAACTTTTATTTTTTAAATATGACTAGTGAAGACTACATTATAGAAATACTACATAAAGCCCATAAACTTAAAATTCGCAAAGAAGTATTAAAACTAGCAACAATCATTTTTACAAATAATCCAAAAAAAGAAAGGCTTCAGGCTTTTGAAGAAGCTTTTAAAGAAATAAAAGCAACTAGAAACAGTTCATAAATTTTAATCTATTAATCCAAAATTAGATTATAAACAGAATTAGTAGAATATAGTTAAAAAAATATTTATGTGAGCTAAATCTACACTCAAAATAAGTACTAATTTGATTTATTCTTTGGGAGTAAGAGTTTTATTTTTTTTATGATTATATCAAATTTGTAGGATTTAAGTAAATTTTTTAAAGAATATTATTTTGTAATAATTACTAGGGTTAAAGAATCATAAGAAAACAAAATTATACGAATATGCCTATAAATAGAGGTTTGCGAATAAAAAATAATCATTTGAGACAAGTGTTTGCAACATTAGTTTTGTTTGAAAATTATTAAACTTCATATTTTTGGAATTAAATTAAAAGTTATTTTTCATTTTAATTGTTTTGAATAATTGAATTAAAGTGAACCAAAAAAATATAATATCAAAAAAAATCTAATAAATGATGAAAACAATCAAATTTAGACAACATGAAATTGGATTAGCTCATAGGCTAGTCAGGTTGTTAAATTGTATGGCATTAGTAATGCTATTATTTTGCTCTAATAATATAATTGCACAAGAAAAAGCAATAAAAATTTCGGGAGTAGTATTGGATTCAAGAGGGGTAAGTTTGCCAGGTGTGAATGTTTTGATAAAAGGAACTAAAAAAAGTGTATCTACAGATATTGATGGTAAGTATACGATCAATGTTCCAAAAGAACAATCCGTATTGGTTTTTAGTTATATTGGTTTTCAAACAAAAGAAGAAGTTGCTAAAAATATTAATGGAGAATCAATTACTCTTACAGATGTTTTATCTAAACTTGATGAAGTGGTTGTTATTGGTTATGGTACCTCTACTAAAAAAGATTTAACTGGCTCTGTAGGGCGTGTTCAAATGGAGGATATTAGAAAAGCCCCTGTAACTTCATTTGATCAAGCGCTTACAGGAAGAATTGCAGGTGTTCAAGTGAGTTCTAATGATGGTCAGCCTGGAGCGGGTTCTCAATTTTCTATTCGTGGAAGTAGTATCAGTCAAGATGCTTCTCCTTTATTTGTTATTGATGGTTTTCCTATTGAAAATATGGATTTAAATTCTGTCAATATGAATGATGTAGAATCAATTTCTGTTCTCAAGGATGCATCTTCTATAGCTATATATGGGTCTAGAGCTGCTGCTGGAGTTATAATTATTACTACTAAAAGAGGTATTGAATCTGCACCTAAGTTTACTTATTCTCATTCGACGAGTTTTCAGAAAGACACAAAAAGGTTAAAAGTAATGAGTCCGTATGATTACGTTAAATTAATGCTTGAGCTTGATCAGCAAAAGGGTACACCAATTGCTCCTTCTACTCAGTTTTCAGGAATCTATATAGATCCATCTAAAGGGGTTGATCTTGACTATTACAAAAATGTTAAGCCTCTTGATTGGGCGGATCAATTACTACAGCAGGGGATGATATCGAACCATTCAATTAAAATGGTTGGAGGTAATAAAGACACGAAATACTCTTTCTCTGGTGCTCTTACGGATCAAAATGGAATTATTATAAATACCGGAATGAAGCGGTATGATGGTAAAATGACTTTTGATCAAAGAATAACTAAAAATCTTCGTCTTGGTGTTAATGCTGGACATACAAACACGACAACATTTGGTACAATACCTAATGCAGGAAACGGTGGTGGTGTAATGTATAACATGTGGGGATTTCGTCCGGTAAATGGTTTAACTGGAAATGATTTGACAGGTTCGCCTGTAGACGAAACAATTCTATCAGATTTTAGCAATGGTACCAGTGCTATTATTCCTGACAACCTTGTTAATCCTCTTCAACAAGCTCAAAATGAATATCGTAAAAATATTTCTAATACGACTAACTTGTCCTCTTTCTTAGAATATTCTTTTTGGAAAAATTTTAAATTAAAAGTTTCAGGAGGTATTTCAAGTACTAATGTTAAAGCGGAAGCATTTTATAATTCTAAAACTTCTCAAGGTTTGTTATTTGTAAATTCACTAGGAACTGTTGGAAATGCAAATGGTATTAATGCACAAACTTCGAATATTACCAATAGTTCTTATCTTAATGAAAATACTCTTACTTTCAAAACTAAATTGAATAATAAACATTTGTTTGATGTATTATCTGGTTTTACCTATCAATATGCTAAATCCTATGGATTTGGATTTAGATCTATCAATATTCCTCAATCGGAGGAACAATTTGGAATCTTGAGTCTCAACACTGGGACTCCAGCTACTGCCCTAAGATTGGCTACACACAATCAAATGTATTCGTTCCTAGGTCGTATTAATTATACCTATGACGGAAAATATCTCTTTACTTTATCGGGTAGAAATGATGGAAGTTCTAAATTACAACCCGGAAAACAATGGGGTTTCTTTCCTTCAGGAGCTGTTGCTTGGAATTTCTCTAATGAGCGTTTCTTTAAAAACATTAAATCTGTAGTTAATTTAGGTAAGATAAAAGCTAGCTATGGTATGATAGGTAATAATAGAGTAAATGATTTTGCTTACGCCTATTCTTTTGGTGATTATACTAATTCTCAAGGATATCCTATGTATTATTCAGCTAGTAATCCGTATTTAGGAGGTAAAACACCTTATTTTTATGGAAATGATCAATTGACATGGGAGAAAACCAAAGAGCTAGATTTAGGACTTTCTTTGGGTTTATTCGACGATAGAGTTACTTTAGATGCTGATTATTATGAAAAGAAAACTACTGGGGCTTTACTTTTAGCTGCATTACCTGCAACAGCAGGTTATGCTGCAAGTTCTCAATATCAAAATATGGGGGATGTAATGAATAAAGGATTTGAGTTAACCCTTAATACGGTAAACATCGCTACTAATAACTTCAAATGGAATACTAGTTTTAATATTGCATTTAATAAGAATAAAATTCTAAATTTTTACGATGGTAGTGAAGTGCGTCAAACTACTTTGACATTAAATGGTCTAAGTACAGCTAGTAATCCTGTCGCATGGATAGCTAAAGTTGGAGAACCTATGGCTCAGTTCTATGGCTATAAATGGGGTGGAGTTTATCAATTTGCTGATTTTGATAAATTAGCAAATGGTTCCTATGTTCTTAAAAATAATATTCCAACGTATTCGCCAAATGTTAGACCAGGAGATGCTAAATATGTCGATTTAAACGGGGATGGTAAAGTGGATTCAGCTGATCAAACTGTTATAGGAAAAGGAGCTCCTATTCATTTTGGTGGTATTACCAATAATTTTTCTTATAAAAACTTCTCGCTTAATATATTCTTTCAGTGGAATTATGGAAACAATATTTTAAACGCGAACAGACTTATTTTTGAACAAGCTCCTTTTAGTGGAAATTTGCAATATAATACTAAACTTAATATGTATGAAACATTTGCTAACCGCTGGACACCGGATAATCCTACTAATGATATTCCTGCTGCTAGAGTTACAAATGTTATAGATACTGGAGCAAAAATTTCCGATCGTGTGATTGAAGATGGTTCATATATACGTTTAAAAACTATCTCATTAAGTTATAGTATGCCAACGGGTATTGTGAAAAAAATGTCTTTGAGTAGTGTTAAGTTTAATGTTTCCGCTCAAAATATTTATACTTGGACAAAATATTCAGGTTTAGATCCTGAAGTATCTACTTACAGGGTGCCTAATCCAGCAAGTTCACCAGCTGGAACTTCAGGACAGTCGGGAAGTGCCGGAACTGGTTATTCGTATGTACAGCCTAGTTCTGGGTCACCAGTTTTAGCTACAGGTCTGGATTATACTGCTTATCCACGTGCACTAACCATAAACTTCGGAGCAGAAATTAACTTCTAATTTAAAATTGAAAAATACAATGAAATCGATATTAAAATCAATTTATTTACCTCTTACGGCTATTGTGCTTAGTTTAGTGTCGTGTCAAAATGATATTAGTCTAGACCCATTAACCCTAGTTGAAACAAATACTGCGGCTTCAAAAGCACAATTACAATCTCAACTAGCAGGGGTGTATAATGTATTAGAAACAGAACAAGGTTCAGGTTGTGGTTTATATACTCATGCTCTTTGGGGTTATTTAACAGCTAATACGGATGAGAGTTTTAGAACTGATGCTTTCACAGGAACTACTACTCAAGTTCTTACTGAATCGTATAGAAGTTCATCTTCAGATGCTACCTATTTTGGGTTCTGGAGACAACTTTATATTGGAATTGAAAGAGCGAATGTGCTATTACAGGTAGTTGATAAGCCTAAAGATCTAACTGAAGTTGAAAGAAATGATATTCGTGGTCAAGCAAAGTTTTTGCGTGCCTATTATTTTTATTTGTTAGTTTCTAATTTTGGAGATGTTCCTCTTAAAATTATTCCAAGTAGTCAATTAGGAACTAATTTTAGTATAGCTCGAACTCCTGCAAAAGAAGTTTATAATTTTATCATAAAAGAAATGACCGATGCAGAGCCATTGGTGAATACCATCTCTAAAAATGGAGTAACCGTATTAGTATCTAAAACGGCAGTTCAAGGGGTACTTGCTAGAGTATGTTTAACAATGGCTGGAAGTCCTATTAATGATCAATCAAAATATGCAGATGCTTTAAGTTGGGCTCAAAAAGTAATTAATTCCGGCGAACATGATCTAAATTATACTACTGTTGCTTCTCCACAATTACTTGGTCTTCCTATTCTCCCAGATACCCCAGCTTATAGTAAAGTATTTATAAATAATATGCAAAATACAGTTACTGTAGCAGGAAATAATGAACAAATTTGGGATGCAGCATTTTTGTCAAAATCAAATACTTCTGGTAGTTATGCTAATACTGGTTTTCCAGCTTTGCAACAATTAGGCTATTTAATAGGGATTCCAACTTCAGGTACTGTAACGAATGTTGTGGGTCAGGCAGCTGGAACTTATCGTGTTTTTCCAACCATGTATAAACGATATGAAAATGGTGATTTAAGACGTGATTGGGCGATTGCTACCTATAAATATACTACAAGTTCTTCAACTGCGGTTCCGGCAAATTCGCCACTTCGACCTTCATTTAGTACTGTTGACATTGCTATTAAGGGTACGGGATCAAACCCGGGGACAGGAGCGACAGCTGTGGCTACTGTAGATCCTTTGACGGGTAAGTTGGCTAGTGTAGTTCTTACTAATGGCGGTAGCGGATATACATCGGCAACCTCTAGTATTTCGAATACTCTAACAACTATTTCTGGATCTGCTACTTTTACGCTAACTTTAGGTACTGGAACTAATGCCGGAAAAATTGCAACTATTGCTATTAACAATGCCGGTTCTGGATTTCCTACGGTATGTGATCGTTCTGTTGGTAAATGGAGAAGAGAATATGAAATTAATGTTCCATCTAGCCGACCTACCACTATAACTTCTTGTAATTTTCCGATTCTTCGATATGCTGATGTTTTATTAATGGCTGCTGAAGCTGATTTGAATGTAAACGGAGGTACTCCAAGTGCTACTGCTGTAGGGTATTACAACAAAGTAAGAAGAAGAGCTTTTGGATACAATGAAGCCTCTAGTTCGATCCCTACAGGAGTCGTTGTTACCACTTTTACTATGAACGATATCATGAATGAACGTTCGAGAGAACTTTGTTTTGAAGGACAACGAAAAAATGATTTGTTAAGATGGGGTAAGATGGAAAGTGCATTTAATACTTTACTTAGTGATAATGCTACTTTAGTCACTGCATCTTATACGAATGCAGCCAATATTGCTGCTCAGAATTTTTTATCTAACCCAATAAAGTATGCGAAATTTCCAATTCCCCAATCAGAGTTCAGTTCAAATTATTTATTAACACAGAATGTAGGTTGGTAATTGTAAAGTTAGTTAGAGTATATTTTACTCTTTTTAAAATTCAAATAAATTGAAGATACTTTAATTATTTATAAAAAAATATTCAGATGAAAAACTATTTATATATTTTAATGATAGCTACTAGTATTGTAGTTACGCTTTCCTCTTGTGAGAGAGACAAAATTTCGGTTCCATACTTCAGTGTAAGCATAGATAAGAATACTTATAAAGTTGGTGATACTATTAAGTTTTACTTTGAAGGACAACCTGATGTGCTTACTTTTTACTCTGGGGAAGTTGGTTCTGATTATGCAGCAAAAGATCGTTTTACTTCACCTGGAATTTCTAAACTTTCTTTTCAAACGGCTATGCAACAAGGCCCGGTGCCTCCTGCTCTAAGTCAGGATGCAATATCTTTGATGATTTCTACGGATCTTGCAGGATATGATGCCGAAAGTATTAATAAAGCTACTTGGACAAATATTACTTCAAGAAATACAAAATGGCCAACGAGTCTATCTACAACTCTTACTAGCTCGGATGCGATTGATATTTCTGATTTTAATACTGCCGATAAAATTAATATTGCCTTCAAGGTAGAAGGAAAACCAAATGCTTCGTTTGCACAGCGTAAGTGGCAAGTAAGTAATTTGACCTTAAATAATACACTTCCTAATGGTATAGTGACTCCTTTATTTTCAACATTTGCAAATACGGGCTGGGTTCAGGCTAGCTTAAAAAATGATTTGAATATTGGTACTCCTACAACAACAGGTTATAATGCGTGGAATGTAGGAACATGGAATGTTTCAGCTACTAATAATCCAACAATTTTTACTACTGTTTCTGGACTTAAAGCCGTTAACTCTAATGGTATCGTTATGGCCACGGCTTACCCTATTACCTTTGATCCAGGGACTACCATCAATAATGATGAAAATGAAGATTGGTTAATAACCTCCGCAATCGATTTAAAAAAGACAAAAGCAGATGTAGGAACGGTAATAAAAAATCCTTTGATTAAAAGTCTTCGAACTTACTCTTATATTTATAAAAAACCGGGTACTTACACCGTAGCATTTGATGCTGTTAATACCAGTTTAGAGAATTCATTTCATTCCGTAAATAGAATGACAATTACAATAGCACCTTAAACAAATACAAATTTAGGGTTGTGATGCAATCCTCTTTATTACAATTAAACAATTAAACAATTAAACTATTAACTAACTAAATTATGAAACAATTTTATTTTAAATTCGAAAAAAAGACTTTTTTCACCCTGTTTTTAGGGATGTTTTTGTTGATGGTTACCCAAGGTATGTATGCCACGGGTACCTTTACAACCACCACAGCAGGTGGAAATTGGTCTGACGCTAGTACTTGGGAGGGTGGTGTAGTTCCTCCAGCGGTAACAAAATCAGATGATATTATCATTATTAATGGTGATGTTACACTTACTTTGAATGCAGCAAATACTGTAATGACAACAGTAAATACTCCTAATAGATATACCTTTACGATAGGATCGGTTACTATTGCAGAAGGTAAAACATTAAATGTTACGTCTTTAGATGGTGCACAAGCAATTCCCTATTATTTTACAATTGGATCTTCATCTGTTCCATCAGCAATAAATGGAAATTTAAATTTTGACGCATCAATTTGGGGCGGTAAACTTATTAATACTGTTACTGTATCTGTAACGGGTTCTATAATAGAAAGTAAACTAATATCTCTTTCTACAACTGCGAATTCAACTTTAACAAATTATGGAACCATCACCACAGGTACATTGGCGCCAAGTTCAACTGCAGCAAAAATTGAAAATTATGGAACTATAAATTATACCGGTTTTTCATCTACTACAACAGCTATCACTACGAATTATGCAGGTGGTTTTGTTATTAATACAGGTGTTTCTGGAGGTACATTTGCTGGTAATTTTAAAAATTACGGAACATATACTGCCGCTGGTCTAACTGGTACAGCTGCTACTGCAAATTTTTATAATTATAGTACGGGAGTATTAAATTTTTCTGCTGGAAGTATGAGTGCAACAAATTTAAATTTGTATGTATCGTATCCAGGAAATACCGTAAATTATAATTTTGCAGGTAGTCAAACAATAAAATTACCTGCAGATGGTTCATATAGCAATATTACATTTTCGAATTCAGGTACAAAAACGATTCCAACTGCTACGTCAGCTACATTGTGTACCGGAACATTGAGAATTATTGATGCCGCAAAAGCAGGTATTACGAATACAAATGTTGGAGTTGCTATTCTTAATTTAGGTGGATCAGTTCAACTTGACAACACATACGGGGGAGCATCAAGTACAGCTGTAGTTAAAAACTCTACCTATTTCACTTTTGCTGGTTCCCTTAATGTTCAAAATTCATTAGGTGTTTCTCAATTTTTAGCAAACGAAGTAAAATTATATCCAAATCCATCAGTAGGAGGGAAGTTCTCTATAAGTCTGCCTTTTATGCAAGAAGTATCAAAAGTGAGTATTCTAAATGTAGCCGGTAAAACGGTTTACACGAATTCGTTTGCTGCTGGTGAAACTTTTGATGTTAATCCGAATGTAGCATTAGCAAGGGGTGTTTATTTTGTAAAAATAGAACAAGCTGAAAAATCAACAACTAAAAAATTAATTATTAACTAACCTATAAACCATTTAAATTATGAAATCTTTTTATTTGAAATTTACTAAGAAAACTTTTCTGACTCTCTTTGTAGGGATGAGTTTCTTGCTAGGAACACAAGGGATGATGGCACAGAAAACGTCTGCTCAAAGTGGCGACTGGGCATCAACATCTACTTGGGTAGGGGGTGTTGTGCCTACTACTTCAGAGCTTGTTACAATTGCGGCGGGTCATGCTGTGACTTACGCGCCAACTGCAAATGCTACCATTGGAAGTTTGAGCATTGCAAATACTGGATCATTAACTATTACTACCTCTTTTAGTAGAACTATTGGTAATCTTACTATTGATTCTGGAGGTACATTATCTAGCACAACAGGTGCGACGAGTATAGCTAGTGCCTCAACTACATGGGTAAACAATGGTACTATGACATTGACTACTTTAGGATTAGGAGCTGCTACATTCAATAACAATGGAACTCTTACTACTGGAATGGGTTCTACCTCGACGGGTACTCTTAATAATAATAATGGTGCTACACTTAATTTAACAGGTACTGTGGCTGGTAATATTAACAACTATGGAACATTAAATTCAGGTGGTTTAAGTGGAACTGCTGCTACTGCAGTCATAAATAATAAGTCTACAGGTGTATTCAATTTTACTGGAAGTGCTATGACGGCAACCAATTTGGTTTTAAATGCAACTGAAGCTGGAAATACAGTAAATTACAGTTTTGCAGGTACTCAAACACTTAAAGATGTAAATTACTACAATCTTACAATTTCTAATTCGGGAACAAAAACTTGGCCTCAATCAGCTGATAGAACGATTTCGGGTAACCTTACAATAAATAGTGGCATAACACTAAGAGTTTCTTCTGCTGGTGTTAGCTCAGCAACAATTACTGCCGGAGGTGCCGGTTATGCATCGGTTCCAACTATTGCTTTTTCAGCTCCTACATCTGGAGCTACTGCTGCAGGAACAGTTATTCTTACTAGTGGTGTAGTTACGTCTATTGTTATTACAAATCCTGGTTCAGGTTATACATCTGCTCCAACTATTACGTTTAGTGGAGGAACACCAACTACAGCTGCTACCGCAACGGCTACACTTGCAACTTCTCCTACCGCGTATAAATTTACGGTAAGTGGTACAACTACTAATAGCGGAACATTAACTTTTGATTCTTTTGCAGGAACTGGAGACAAAAACTTTGCAACATTCAATAATCCTGGGACTATTACCTCTACTGCGTCTGCAAGTTTTATATTTGCTACAGCCGATTATAGCGGAGCAGCTCAAACAGTATTACCGGGTTCTTATACTAATCTTACTCTTTCAGGTTCTGGTACAAAAATTATTGGTAGTGCTGCTTCAAGCACTTTGTGTACAGGAAAATTATCTATTTTAGCTAGTGTAAAAGCAAATGTAACCTACGCTAATGTTGGTGTTAATATGTTATTTTTGGGTGGTTCAGGACAAAATTCAGGAACTATAGGATTTACCGGAAGTGGTGCTACAACGATTAACACTACTTATTTTGCTACCGGTACAGGGACATTAAATGTTCAAAAAGGATACTCAATCACGAGTACTGCTAATGGTGGTGATTGGAATACAACTACTACTTGGGTAGATGGTGTTGTTCCAGCTAGTGGTGATGATGTAACTATTGTTGGTACTGCTACTGTAAATCTTACTTTATCAGCCGCTTTTAGTGTTGGTGCGCTTAATATTAAACAAGGCGGTACATTGAACGTTAGTTCAAGTTCAAATGCAACTAACATTACTTTTACATTAGGAACTAGATCACCTGGATCTACAATTGCTGGTGCCTTACTTTTTGATGGTACTGTTTTTGGTGGTAAAACTTTTGGTAATACTACGGTAACTGCAACAGGCTCCGTTATCGAAACTAATAAAGTTTCAATCTCTGTAACGGCTGCTACTGCTGTAACTAATTACGGAACCATTACAACGAATACATTAGCGCCGACAGCTGCTACTACAAATTTTCATAACTATGGAACAATAAACGGAGGTGGTTTTTCTTCGGCATCACAAGGTACTTTTACCAATTATAGTTCTGGAACATTAAATTTTGGAGGAACTATAGCAGGAAATATTAATAACTACGGAACTATTAATGCAACTGCTTTAAGTAATTCTGCTCCCGTTTCAAAAATCATAAATTATAGTACTGGTGTGATTAATTTTACGGGTCAATCTATGTCTTCTACTACTATGGTTTTAGATTTAACTGCTGCAGGAAATACTGTAAATTATAGTTTAGCGGGTAATCAAACTATTAAGCCAACAACGTATAGTAATCTTATACTATCTGGTTCTGGTTTAAAAAATGTAGCTATAACTACAACACTTACAATTCCTGTTGGTGGAACATTAACTGTAAACAGTGGTGTAACCTTAAACAATTCAGGAATAGTTAATAATTTAGGGACGATTACTAATAATGGTGATATTGTTCAAAAATCGAGTGCTTTAGGAACAGGTAGTTTATTGAGTACTTCAAGCATCAACAATGTAACGCAACAACTTTATTTAAGCAATAATCAACGAGGTTGGAGATTGGTTAGTAATCCTTTGTCTTCTTCTACCTTTGCTACATTAGCTACAGCTAGCGGTATTACAATAGGTACTAATTTTACTGGTGAGTATGTGTCTTCTACAAACACTTGGACAAGCACAGACGATTCTGCTACTATGGCCTCTCAAAAGGCGTACAAAGTATTTATTACGGGTCTAACAGGTGAGAGTCCTTCTTATACAGCTGGTACTCCATCTAACGTAACCCTTGTAAACAAAGGGACAGCTGCTAATACGGAGCCATCTACAATAAATACAACTGAAGGTCAATACTATCTAGTAGCTAATCCTTATACTGCACCTGTGAGTGTTGCTAGTATTCTTGCTGCAAGTACAGGATTGAGCGCTACGGTTTCATATTATAATCCAATAAACA
Source organism: Flavobacteriaceae bacterium (assembly GCA_947379965.1). Lineage (GTDB taxonomy): Bacteria > Bacteroidota > Bacteroidia > Flavobacteriales > Flavobacteriaceae > Flavobacterium. Next base: position 17,315 of record CANCPC010000041.1, read on the forward strand.
ATTCGACTGATCCAAAAGTAAAATTTGGTGGTTATGATTTACCTACTGTTTCAGGAGTTTCAGGAAGTGATACGGATGTAGTCCTTCCTCCGATGGGTGCCATTTTTGTATTAGCGACATCAAATGGAACTATCAATGTTCCAAAGTCAGCTATTTTTACAGGAACACCAGCACAAACTGGAACTTATAATCACAAAACAGCTCAAACGAATCAGAAACTATAATTCATTAGAATATGAAAAAATCAATTATACTAGTTGTAACTATATTTTTTACACTACTGTCAAACTTAGTTTTGGCACAGCAAGATCCAGGAATTGATCCTGAAAGACCATCGATAACTCAGTTAACGAGTGATGGTACTACAATAGTAAGTCAAGGATGCTCGGGCTCAACTTTAGTTATAAGTGGGTTCAATTTTACAGGAGCTACATCAGTAACCATTAATGATGTTGCAGTAACCGATTTTACGGTTACTAATTCTACCACGATTACTGCTAAAGTTCCGACTGGGGTTACAAATGGAGTTTTATCCGTTACTACTCCAATAGGTACAAGTGTTTCTTCTTTAAATTTTACGATATTGGAGCGCACAACAACAGGAAGTGTTACTACATCTATATGTGAAGGAGGTTCTTATACCTGGCCTGTAAATGGTGTAACTTATACTACAGCTCAATCAGGAGTTACAGTTGATTCGGATTGTAATACAGCTACTTTGAATTTAGCTATTACACCAGCAACAACCACAGGAAGTGTTACTACATCTATATGTGAAGGAAGTTCTTATACCTGGCCTGCAAATGGAGTAACTTATACTACAGCACAATCTGGAGTTACCGTTGTTACGGATTGCAATACAGCTACTTTGAATTTAGCTATTACACCAGCAACAACCACAGGAAGTGAATCTATATCGGCTTGTGGTGATTCATATACTTGGCCATTAAATGGACAAATTTATACATCATCAGGAAGCTATGATTATGTTGTAGGATGTAATACTGCAACGTTGACTTTGACATTGACACCTGCTACAAATCACACAACTACTGCTTCTTCATTTAATAGTTATACATGGAACGGAACAGTTTATACTTCAAGTGGTATTAAAACAGGAACTACTACAAATTGTGTAACTGAGTTATTAGATTTAACTATTACTACAACTCAGATTCCAACGAGTCCTTTAAGTTTTTGTAAAGGAGCAACAGTGGCAACAGTTACTTCAGGAACAACATTAAAATTCTATGATGCGATTACAGGAGGAGCTTCAAAAGCAACAACTACTGCTTTAACATCAAAAACTTGGTTTGTAACTGAAGTTATAAATGGTTTAGAAACTACACCAAGAACACCAGTAGTTATAACAGTAAATGCTATACCAACTACTCCATCTGCTTTAGTTCTTACGAATGACAATTCAGCTACTCCAACTACAGCAGTAACTGCGGTAGGATTGTATGCAGGAACGAATACACCATTTAAATTAACAGCTACTGCTGCTAATGCCGTGTCTTACATTTGGACATTGCCTTCAGGAGTAGAAAGAACAAACGTTACAGGA
>CANCPC010000042.1 GCA_947379965.1 Flavobacteriaceae bacterium
TGCTATCTAATTTAAAGTTTTTAATTTGGATTTAAAACAAAGAATATTGTCTTACACGTGTTAATAATATATTATTTTGAATATATTTTCTTTGTATTTTAGCAAAAAACACAAATTAATGTTTAAATGTTTCTAAATTGTTAAATATACTTGGTCTCTTTTAAAAAAAGAAATTAAATAATATATTTGCAGAATACTATATTTATTATTATGAAAAAATACAAACTAGTTATTCTATGTATATTTGCTTTTGAAATCGTTTTTTCTCAAGGCAAATTAAGTAATTCAAAAGCAACAGATCCCTTAGTTGCAAGCCCTAAATTTAATGAGTGGTCAATTGAAATAGGCTCAGGAATTAGCAATGGAATTAGACCTTATACAGATGGATATTTTACAAACCACAACAATCAAGTGTTTAATAATTTTTCAATTAACTCTTTTACTATTGGAGCAAAGTATAATATCTCGCCTATTATTGCAGTCAAAATGGATGTTAATTTTGATAAATTCAACAATAAACAAGGAAGTAAAAGCAAAGCTTTTGAAGTTTATCAATATAGAACTTCTGTACAGGGTGAATTTAACCTAAACAGTTTTCTGAAAGATAAAAATAATATTTCTAAATTTAATTTATTATTTCATGGTGGTTTAAGTATTGGAGTTATAAAACCTGTTGCAGTAGATAAATTTAATTATCTAAGTAATGGAGATAATTATGTAGCATTTGTATATGGTATTAAACCGACTTTTAAAGTTGGAAAAATTACATCTGTTTTTCTAGATTTTAGTTCTTATAACAATTATGGTCAAAATTTGACTTGGAATGGTTTACATGCTAAAGCAAGTGATAATACTGCCGGTCAAATGTATTCCTTAGTGTTAGGATTATCTTATTCTTTAGATAAAAACCCTCAATAGCTTTGATATAGATTTTGTAAATTTTAAATTTAATTCATAACAATATATGAAACAAAAAAAATAGCTATGAATCCATAGCTATTTTTTTTGTTTCAAACTTAGAATTCAATCCTCAGTGAATTAGAATTGTTTAAACCCAACCTTTGCTTCTTTTCAAATATTACAATCTTAAATAGAAATAGAACTAATATGAAAATAAATAAAATTTAGTATTACATTTTTCTAACAGAAATTTATAATGCCCTAAATTTCAAGGGGCTTAACTGAGAATGTTTCTTGAAGAAATTATTAAAATAAGTTACTTCACCAAAACCTAACGAATGCGCAATTTCAGAAACATTCCATTTGCTATGTTTTAACAAAATTTTTGATTCCTGAACAATGCGTTCTGCTATTATTTGTGATGTTGTTTTCTCCGTTATTTCTTTTACCGCTCTGTTCAAATGGTTAACATGAATATTTAACTGATTAGCAAAATCCGAAGCGGTTCGAAGTTCTATTTTTTGATGGGTTTCATCTATAGGAAATTGGCGTTCTAAAAGCTCCAAAAATAAGGCTGTAATTCTCTGGGAAGCATTCAGATGTTTGTTTTCAATTGTTGTAGTAGGTTCTATTTTCATAGCAAAATGCAAGATTTCGAAAACAAGATTTCGTAACACATCATACTTATAGACATATTCCGATTCGATTTCTTCGAACATATTCTTGAAAATTAATTCCAATTTTTCAACTTGTTCGTCCGTTAATTCAAAGATATGTTTACCGTTAGGTTGAAAAACGGAATAGTTTTCCAAATTTCCAAATTGATGAAAAAAATGTTCGTTGAATATACAATAAAGGCCATCCTTTATGTTTTCAAGTTGTTCCCATTTGTAAGGAATTCTAGGATTAGAAAATGATAAAGCTTGTTTTTTTACAGTTACAATTTGATCTGCAAAATGCACTTTAACATCATCGTTAACCCTAACTAGCATAATTTTATAAAAATCACGGCGTTTATAAGGTACAGGCTTAGCTTTTTCGCCAATATATGGTTCTAAATTGAAAACATTGAAATGCCCAATTTCGTTTTTGAAATTTTCAGGCATCCAATCGAATTTTTCTTTATAAAAATCCTCTATTGTTTTTACTTTATTCATGAAATAAAGATAGAATATATTTTATTTTTTGCTGAATTTATTATTAAAAGAATAAGCAACTGAAGCATTCCAAACAAATTGTTTTGTATTGATGTCGGTTCGAATCACTTTGTTGATTAAACCAGAAATAGAAATAGGTGAATTCTTTTTAGATAGTGTCAATGATGAGGATACAAAAAATCCATCTTTAGTATCCATTTTTAAATAATAAACCTGAGGCGAAAATCGCAACGCTACTTTCTCGGATAATTTAATATTCGAAAAGGAGCTATTCAGTGTCAAGAAGTGAGTATTTTGAGTAGAATTAGATTCAATTCCGCGGGAATACAAATAATAGGTTCCAACACTTACATCTTTCGACAATGAATAATTCGTCGACAATTCTCCTGCCAAGTAGCGTTGCGCCTGAATGGTGGTGGTTTGAATTCCGGCTACATCAGCAACTACACTTTTAAAGGATAATGCGGGATGACCCCCAATAGTGAATTTGAATTTGTCATCGTTCAATAATTTATAACGCCACCATAAAATCATTGACCAAGGTTTGCCCTCAAGCGAAACTCTAAATTCGGGTTCAAAACTTATTTTTTTTCCACCCAGTGATAAGTTAAAAATTGCCGCTGGTTTCCCTAATGAAAAAGTTGGGATAAATGAAATTCCGTTATTAGTGGTACTAATACTTCCCGAAAAATGATACTCATTTTTTGAACTGTCAATTGTTTGTGCATTTGTATAAGTACAAATTCCTAAAATCAGAAATAGAATAAGCGATTTTATGGTTTTGTGGTATAATGTATTTTCCATGCGTTTGTTTATTGTTTATTAATTTCAAGATGCAAAATAATTGCTTTATAAAAAATATAAATAACAAATATCAAATCAAAACTTATGTTTTTCAAACAATTGGATTGAAATTTAAATACTATTTTTTATAAAAAAACCTAAAAAAACCATCATTTCTAATGGTTTCTTGATTGTAAATCTTCCTTGATTTTATTTTTTCACTTCAACAATAACTCTTTCTAGCTTAGAATTTTCTGTATCAATTGGTTCGAAAACTCCTGCTTCAAGTGATTTTATTTCACCTTTATATTCGTCTTTTTTACCTTTATCATCAATCGTAACTCTTAATATAAATGGTGTTGAGGTTTGAATCTTAGTTGTCAAAATCAAATTTGAAGGCGGACCTTCACCTTGGGGTTCTTTTTTGAATATGCTTTCAATTACTTTGTTATTGATGTCAACGATATCAATTGCAATATCAGCAAACTTTGCTTTTTCGTTTTTTTGAATGATCAAAACGACTTCTTTACCAGATTTGTCTCGATTGGATTTTTTTTCTGCAAAAGAAATTCCCCACTTTTCTTTACCCCCTTTTTCAGAAGCAAAAATTCTTCCAAATTCAGCTACGGGTTCTAAAACACTGGTTAATGACAAAGTCAAAATAACCGCAAATGATAGTATTACATAAATAATTTCTTTGCTTAATTTTTTACCGTTTCTAGGTTTAGAATAACTTTTTAAGGAAAACCAATTGTTATAAATATGAAATAATGCCATAGCAATAAATATTAATCCAAAAACTACATGACTTATTTCTATAGCATGTGATTTTTGTTTTATATACAATAAAATTCCAGTTATTGACAGGATTAGGAATGCAAATGCAACACTTAGACTAATGATTTTCTTATTCATTTTTTTTTAAATTAATTTAGGTTAATAATGGTTTGTTTTTAGTGGGTGAATTTTTCGATATTGACTCTAAAAGTTTCCCCTACGGGAAATTCTTTGTCATCTATAAAAACACTATTTTTTCTAACCGACGTAATTTCTTTCGAAGCAACCAAATAGGATTTATGGATTCTTATAAATTTATCTACAGGCAATTCTAAACTAATGTTTTTCAGACTGTTTCTAATAACCAGGGGCATTTTTGAGTTTTTGCAATATATTTTGATATAATCACCATAACTTTTCATGTAGATTACATCGTCAAACATGATTTTTACTTGGCTATAATCCTGATTGACAAAAAAGAAATCCACTTTTGCAGAATTTTCAATTTTGAATTGATTTTTTAACTCAAATAATTCTTTGGCTCTTTCGCAAGATTTAACAAATCGGTCAAGAGCAACTGGTTTCAAAAGATAATCTACTACTGCAAGATCATAGCTTTCTACGGCATAATTTTTATAAGCAGTAATGAAAATCACGAGCGGTTTTTCTACTAAACTACCTATAAACTGCATACCTGTAAGCCCCGGCATTTGAATATCGATAAAGATTAAATCTACTTTATTTTCTTGCATAGCCTTCATTGCCTCAAAAGCATCTCCACATTCGGCAACCAAATTTAAAAATGGAATCCTACTGATGTTGTCTTTCAAGAGACTTAATGCCAAGGGTTCGTCGTCAACTGCTATACAATTTATCATGATTGTAAATTTAATTTCAACAGAACTGTGAACCAATCGTCTTGTTTACTTATATAAAGCTGTTGTTTTTCGCCATATAACAATTCTAATCTTCTTTTTACGTTTGCTAAACCTATTCCAGAGGTCTTGTCCTTTACTTCCTCTGAATTAGCATTGAATTTATTTTTTACAGAAAACTCCAAAACATTGTTCTTAACGGTTAATTCAATATTGATTTCGGGATTTTGAATGTTCGAAAAGCCATGTTTAAAAGCATTTTCAATAAACGGAATAAGAAGCATAGGTTCTATACGATGCCAATTTTCTTCAATTGTAAAGGTAATTTGGGTAGAAAGTTTTATGCCAAATCGTTGTTTTTGTAGATCAATATAACTTCTTAGATATTCGATTTCGTTGCTTAGTGACACGTTTTCTTCATCTGTTTCATAGAGCATATATTGCAAAATCGAGGAGAGTTTCATAATGCTAGGTTCTAATTCATCGCTTTTTATTCGCACTAAGGCTACAATATTGTTCAAAACATTAAATAAAAAATGAGGACTAATTTGAGAACGTAAAAAAGATAATTCAGTTTTCAAATTTTCCGCCTGTTTTTCTTTCAGAATAGCGTTTTCTTTTAGATTGTCTTTTAAATACCTATAAACAATACTTACCGTAATTGTAAACAAAAACGGTATGCTATTATATAATGAAGAATACATCAAATTGAAATGCTTACTTTTCACTAAATAGCCAAATAATATGCCATGAAGAAGCATTATAATACCAAAAAGGACCAATTGTGATACGATAAAAATGAAGATTTTCTTTTTATAAATAAATTTATTTATCAGTAGTTCTGTGTTGATATAAAATAAACTCATCCAAAATAGTTTGGTTATAGTGTCTAAATAAATAAACTTGTTTGGATAATTTGAATGTTCGGATCTAAAAATAAAAGGAAGCAAAAAAACAATCAACCAAATTGCAAAATGCCAAAATAGATTCCGATATGATCTGGATTGAATTATATTTTTCATTTGTTTACAAAAATAATTTAAAGCTTATTTTATTGATTTTAATGCAGTAATTTTGCCTAGATGATACTATTAAATAAGCTATCATTTATTTCAATACAATATTACAAAACAAAACAATAGGGAAAAGGTGATGAATTTTACAAATGATGTGAACCATTAAATTTTAGCGATAAAAAGTAAGATTAAGATGATTTATAAAACAAAACAACTCTAAATTACAACAAATTCTATAAATTAATTTTAGTATTTTTGAAAACATAAACTAGACATTGATTTTTCAGTATCAAGAGAAGAATATTTTTTTCAGAGTTTCATTTATAACAAAGAATATTGTGTTTAATAAGATAAATAGTGTCGATGATTCATTAATTATAGCCTAAGTTAGTATGATACGCCTAAAAAGCATTTGTAAGTAATACGAAATGGTTAGCAAAAAAACCTGAAGATTATTTGCTTTATAAACAAAATAAAAAAAATAATTGTATTTTTATAAAATAGTAATTCAATTTCAAAAACAAAACATTGAAGCAATTTTCCCTTTTATTTGTATTTATATTTTTTAGTTCCTGCCAATACTTTGAAAAGCAAGTACCATCAGAAAAGGAATTGTTGCAAAAAGAATTGAAAGCCATCAATTGGAAAGAAGTTGACGAATACCCTTCGGTTCCTGATTGCCAAATAATAGAAAATAAAGCCCAACGTCAACAATGCTTTTTTGAGTATATGACCCAGTTAATTCAACAAAAATTAAGCGTTGACACCTTGTCTATTTTATGTCCAGAACTTGATACTATTGATGTAAAAGTCACCATTTTTCCGAATGCAACAATGAAATTTGAACCTCATTTCCCAAAGGATTCTGTGGCTTACGACAAAATAAAAATAGACAGTATTCTTAAAGTTCGTTTAGTCAACTTTCCAAAAGTAAATCCAGCAATCAAGCGCGGTATTCCTGTAAAAACACAATTTATCCTCCCTGTTATTATTAAGGAAGAGTAGTTTTTTTAGGAGCTATTTCCAGCTTTCGCCTTTATCTTTTTTGAGGCGAAGAAAAATCGCCTCAAAAAAGGATATCGCCTCAATCTGGGCTAGAGAATCAGTAATCTAAAATTTCCTCCCTTTCCATTCGTATTTTCCAAACAAGGAATATAAAGCCACGCTTACACTAAAAAAAGGATAAATAATACAACTTAAAACCAAATAATGCATTTTCATTTTAGTCAAGAATTGATTCGATTTTTGAATTAAAAAAGCATCAATAAAAAACTTTATCAGGGAAAGTGAAATGAAATTAAAAAACGAGGTTTTACCTAAAATCCAAAACCCAAAACTCAAAATCCATGATAAATTTCCACTAAAAACAACTAATCCTAAAAGAATGCCAAATTTAATTTGATATGAACCCGTTTTCGAAGCCCAACGAACGCGTTGATAAAACAAAGATTTCCAATCATTCAATGGTTTTGTAGAAACAATATTATTTTTAGATTTCAAATAATGCACTTTATCTGGGAATTGTGTCATCGCTTTTTGAAGTAAAAAAACATCATCACCACTGGCAATTCTATCATTCCCTTGAAAACCCTTCAAGGTTTCGAAAAGTGATTTGGTATAGGCAAAATTAGCACCATTGCAAATAAAACCTTTTCTTAGTCCAAAACTTCCTATTGTTGCTCCTTGTAAACTCGCCAAATCCAATTGTTGAAAATGATGCAAAAATGAATCTTCACAATCATAGGTCACCGCACCAGCAATCATAGAAGCCGTGTGAATCTGAATATAATTATCCAAAGTCAATAACCAGTTTTTATTCACAGTGCAATCTGCATCAGTTGTGATAATCCAGTCTGTTTTTACGAATTGTATCGCTGTTAAAATCGCATCCTTTTTGGGCGAATTTGAAACTCGAATATTTGGTATTATTGATGTTTTAAACTTCAAATTTTGAACTTTGAACTCTTCTTGTGAAGCATCATCCACCAGAATAACTTCAAACAAATCATTCGGATAATTCAATTTCGAGAAACTTTCTAATAATTTGGGCAAGTTTTGGGCTTCATCACGAAAAGGAACGATAATAGTGAAATTCGTTTTTGGCGGCAAGCCAGTATATTCAATAGAATTTACTTTAGAAAAACCATAAAGTAAACAGGCAATAGTTATTGCATAAATCAAGATAATCCAAAATAAAACTATTGGTATCATTTTCTTTATCGGGTTTCGGATGCCTCACCTGTGCGGAGGGCTGGGGTGAGGACTTTATAATTCATCACATAATAACTGCCTATGATTACTGGTATAACCACATTCAAAAACCACATTAGCGTGCTTATAAAAACTACAATCCATTCGTTAACCCCCAAATTTCCAAAGAAATAAACGGCAATACTTCCTTTGACAGCGAAGTCTAAAAACTGGAATGTTGGCAATGCAGAAGCCAGGAAATAAACACTGGTAATTCCCGCCATCATAGTAAAATAAGGTAAGTGGACATCAAAAGCCACAAACAAAAAATAGTATTGATGCGAAAAAATCAAGTATCGACAAACAGCTAAAAGAATGTTTTTTTGATGAATTAATTTTGGAATTTTATTAATTTTATCTATCAATTTTTTAATTGAATACCCTTTTATTGTGATTTTTTTTAAACTAATAGCTAAAAGCAAAAACCCAAAAGAGGAAAGTAATAGAATGAAAGCCCAAAATTTATAACCCAAAATCCATAACCCAATTGCACCAAAAATAATTGACAAAATCATCTGAATTCCATTGCAAAGTAAATTGAGAAACACGATTTTTTTTGTTTGTGATTTTTCGAAAAATAAGGCTTTTCCAGCATATTCGCCTACGCCATTTGGGGTAAATAATCCTGCGGTTAAGGCAGCTAAAACTTGCTTTGTCGATTCGGATAAACTGATTTTATGGAGAAAGGAAACTAGATTCTGCCATTTCAAAATTTCGAAAAACCGATTTAAAACACTCAACAACAATATAAAACTGATTCCCGCAACCGACTGATTTTTCTTGAATAAAACAATGAATTTCTCCCAATCGAGTTGGTCATTATTCGCCAGTTGGTCATAAATAAAATAAAAAGCGCCACCAACAATCAAAAGTTTGATGACTACAATCAGGAATTGTTTAGCTTTGTGGGATATTGAAATCATTCTTGCAAAGTAATGAAATTAAACCGCTTTTTTTAAAATAAAAAATCGCCTTATTTATGGAAATATTCCAAAAAAAATCTTTCACTAGAGATATTGGCAAAGTAAGACAAGCACAATACGAAGCTTTAAAAGCTGTAACTATTCAGATGATAAACTTATATTGGGAAATTGGGAAATCAATTTTTGAAAAGCAATCTGAGAATTGGGTAACGACTATTGGGGTAAAATTTATATAAGTAGTTTAAAATTTTCAATTTAAAAACCGAAAAAAATAGACTTTGGGAAACGAACGCATCATTTTAGGAATTGACCCCGGAACCACAATTATGGGTTTTGGATTGATAAAAGTTGTCAACAAGAAAATGGAATTTCTTCAGTTGAATGAATTAATTTTAAGTAAATATGACAATCATTATCAAAAATTGAAAGTCATTTTTGAGCGTACCATCGAGTTAATAGACACGCATCATCCAGACGAAATTGCGATTGAAGCGCCTTTCTTTGGTAAGAATGTACAATCCATGTTAAAATTAGGTAGAGCGCAAGGAGTGGCTATGGCAGCGGGACTTTCGAGAGATATTCCCATTACCGAATATGAGCCCAAAAAAATTAAAATGGCAATAACCGGGAACGGAAACGCCAGCAAAGAACAGGTTGCCAAAATGCTTCAACAACTTCTTGGTCTTAAAGAATTACCAAAAAATCTCGATTCAACAGATGGATTGGCGGCAGCGGTTTGTCATTTTTTTAATTCTGGAAAAGTCGTTGGTGCTAAAAGTTATTCTGGTTGGGACGCTTTTGTGAAGCAAAACGAAGAACGAGTTAAAAAGTAGTGTTTAGTTTCAGGTTGTTTCTATTTAGTTGTGAAGTTGTAATAGTATTTAGTAATTATTGAATACTTTTTCTAAACCGAACCCAAAAAAAAGCTAAAAATTGGCCACTATATAATCGGATAATTATTAATCTGGACATTAACAAATGAGCGGTATCTACATTCATATTCCTTTTTGCAAGCAAGCGTGTCACTATTGTGACTTTCATTTTTCTACTTCTATGATGAAGAAAGATGAAATGGTATTGGCTTTGTCCAAAGAAATTAAAATACGAAAAAAAGAGCTTGAAAATGAAGTTATAGAGACGATTTATTTTGGTGGAGGTACACCTTCAATATTGCCCATCGCCGATTTAAGATTTTTGATTGATGAAGTTTTTGAAAATTATAGAGTTATTGAAAATCCTGAAATTACGCTCGAAGCGAATCCAGATGATTTGTCAAAACAAAGAATTATCGAATTGTCGAAAAGTCCAATTAATCGATTAAGCATAGGGATTCAATCTTTTTTTGAAGATGATTTGCAATTGATGAATCGAGCACATAATTCGGATGAAGCCAAAAAGTGTCTGGAAGAAGCAATTCAATATTTCGATAACATTTCACTTGATTTAATTTACGGAATTCCTGGAATGAGCATCGATAAATGGAAAAAAAATATCGATACCGCTTTGAGTTTTGGTATTCCACATATTTCGAGTTACGCTTTGACGGTTGAACCAAAAACGGCTTTGAGTAAATTGATTCAAACCGGGAAAATTGCAAAACCAAACGATGATCTAGCACAGGAACATTTTTCTATTCTTGTTGAAATGCTTGAAAACAATGGTTTTATACATTATGAACTTTCAAATTTCGGTAAAGAAAATTATTTCTCTAATAACAATACGGCATATTGGTTAGGAAAAAAATACATCGGGATTGGCCCTTCTGCTCATAGTTATGATGGGATTTCAAGAAGCTGGAATATTTCGAATAATGCTTTATATTTGAAAGCATTGAATGAAAATTTAATTCCAAATGAAACTGAAATTTTATCAAAAAACGATTGTTACAACGAATATATTATGACGGGTTTACGAACTATTTGGGGCGTATCTTTAGATAAAATAGCGAACGAATTTGGTAGTGATTATTTGGATTACCTCCATAAACAAGCGCGAAAGTATCTGAATGATCAATTTCTATTTATCGAAAATAATGTACTTAAAGCGACTAAGAAGGGAAAATTTTTGACCGATGGAATTGCAAGTGACTTGTTTTTAATAAATTTGGAAGAGGAATAAAAAAGTTCTTAAAAACAGGGAAAATCGATAGGATAATTTAAAATACAACATTTAAATTTTATATTTTTCAGTTATGAATCTCGAAACTTTTTATGAATATTGTTTTTCTAAAAAAGGCGTTACGGAGCATTTTCCGTTCAACGATGATGCCTTGGTATTTAAAGTTGGAGGCAAAATGTTTGCTCTTTCGTCTTTACATCAATGGGAAATTGGCTCTCCAAACGTAAATTTGAAATGTAATCCGGAATATGCCCAAGAACTTCGAGCGGAATATGAAGCGATACAACCCGCGTTTCACATGAATAAAGCCCATTGGAATACTGTAAATATAAATGAGGAAATTCCGGATGTTTTTGTCAAAGAATTGATTGATCATTCATATGATTTAGTTTTTAGAAGTCTAACCAAAATAATTCAAAACGAAATTTTTTAGAATTTATTAAATACTATTAAAGGTGTTTTTTAGCTTATTTTATAAAGGAAATAGTTTAAAAAGATTAACTATTTAATTCATTTTCTTTAAGTTGAATAATCACTTTTTCTAAGATGTCTTTAATCGAATAAAAAAGCTTTTTAATTTGTTTTTTATCTGAGGTTTCTTTTGTCATTTTTTCTAAATGTTTAATCTCTTTTATTAGTGTGACTATTCCTAAGGTTTCTATACTCGGTTTTATTTTATGAATTAACAGGCTTGTTTCAATGAAGTTATTTTGACTAATTGCTACAGAAGCTTTTTCGATAACTTCAGTTGTTTGTGCCACAAAAATGTTTATCATTTTATTCACAAATTCATTATTTCCCCTACTTAATTTTTGAAGTGATGTTAAATCATATAATTGGATGTATTTAGGTATTTCTTTAACAGGTAAAATAGGGTATGTATTTATTTTTAAAGTATGTTTCGCAATGGTTTCTATTAATACGTCTTCGTCAAAAGGTTTGGTTACATAATCATTCATACCTGCCATTTTACATTTTTCAATTTCTGTTTTAAAGGCGTTTGCTGTAAAGGCAATTATGGGAGTCGAGTCATTTAGCTCATTTCTAATAATTTCAGTAGCTTCGATACCTCCCATTTGAGGCATTTGTACATCCATAAGTATGATATCAAATTTTTTAATTTTCAATATCTCTATTGCTTCAATGCCGTTTTCAACTTCAACTACTTTGCAGTTATAATATTGAAGTGTATTTTGAGCTATCATTCGGTTCAGATAATTGTCTTCGACTAAAAGAATAGATATATTATCTATCGCATTGGATAGTGTTTCTACGTTTAATTTCACTATGTTTTCCATATTTTCCTTTTGAAAAAGGATATACAACCGAATTGTTGTTCCTTTATTTTTTATGCTTTCAATTTCAATTCTTCCATTCATCAACTTCACAAGTTCCTTAGTAATCGCTAGACCAAGACCAGTACCGCCATATTCTCGGGTTATGGTTATGTCTTCTTGCGAGAATTTTTTAAAAATCGCATTAATATAGCTGCTTTCCATTCCTATTCCTGTGTCTGCTACTGTAATTTGTATTTCTTGCGAAAAAGGATTTTCATGCACGACTTCGCAGGCTACAGTGACACCGCCTTTAGATGTAAATTTTATAGAATTGCCTATGAGGTTAAATAAAATTTGCTGTAAACGAAGCGTATCTCCTTTTACTATTTTTTCTATTTTATCCGAAATAGCCACTTTCATGAAGAGCCCTTTTTGCTCTAGCATAGGTTGCAATACTGTTGTAACGTTTGAAATAGATTTTTCAAAAATGAAATTTTCATTTTCTAGAGACATTTCCCCCGCTTCAATTTTCGAAATATCTAAAACATTATTTATTATTGCCAATAAATGTTTTGAAGCTATGGTGCTATTAGTAATGTATTTTTTTTGAAGTTCAGATAATTCTTGTTTGTCTAATTCTCTTAAAAAGCCAATGATAGCATTGAGTGGTGTTCTAATTTCATGACTCATATTTGCTAAGAATATTTCTTTAGCTTTTGCAGATTCTATAGCATTTGTTTTTTCAATTTCAAGGTCATTTTCTAATTTTTTCTGCTCCGTTATATCAAGATGAATGCCTATCGATCCTGTCAAATTGCCTTTACTATCATAATTAGGTGCACCACTTATAGACCACCATCTGAGTTCTCCTTTTTTATTTTTGATTGAGATTTGGTAAAAATCGGAACCTTTTTTTCTGTGATCTGTTTTAGAATTTGAAACATTCAAATTTTGACCAAACACAAAAATCTCAGATGGATTCTTGCCTATTAACTCGTTTATTTCATAACCTGACATGTCTGCAAAACTTTGGTTTGCATATCGAATAGTTTGGTTATTATCCACTTCAAGCAATCCTAAATTCATATTACTTATAATATTTTGGTATTTTTCATCCCCAATAGGATTCGGGTCTTCGGATACTTTTATAAGTATATTTTCTTTATTCAACCGCTCTTTTTTAGGCTGAATTTGAAAACTTGTACCCTTTTCAAAATTCAAATAGGATTCATTTACGGATTGAATAAAAGCCATCATTGACGGGTCTTCAATATAATCCGTCAATTGATGTTTATGGATCTGATTTTGTAAAATTTCGTGAAAATTCATAACTATTCAATTTCAATTCTAAGGCCTTCAGTTTTTTTTCTAACAAAATTTTGTAAGCAGATTCTGGTCCCGCAGCTATTATCTAGATATTTCTGTGGATTGAATTAAATTGTAAATAGTTGATTTTCCTATATCTAGTTTTTTTGCGGTCTTCAGCACATCATTTTTGTTCTTTTTTAGATAATGCATAATGATTTCAGTAGTATGTCCCTTTAAGGTCTTTTCTTCTGAAAGAAACAATTCAGAACTATTGATACAAGTAAAAGTTAAATCATCGGGTTCTATTTCATTGCTTTCACTCATAACACAAGCCAAATCGATAACGGATTTTAACTCTCGAATGTTTCCAGGAAAAGAATATCTTAGTAGCTTATTTTTCGATTCTTTAGACAATGATATGGGTTTCATCTTATTCTCTTTTGTGAATAGAGAGATAAAATGTTTTGATAATAACAAGGTGTCATTCCCTCTATCTCTTAATGGGGGTAACGCTATTGGTAAACCAATGATTCTATAATATAAATCTTCTCTAAAATTTCCTTTTTTTACTTCTAGCGCTAAATCTTTGTGAGTTGCAATTATTAGTCTTGCATCAAATTTTATTTTGGTAGTTCCTCCTAAACGAACGACTTCGCGTTCTTGCAATACTCGCAATAATTTGCTTTGTAGATTCAAATTTAATTCGGCAATCTCATCAAGAAAAATAGTTCCGCCATTTGCTTGTTCAAATTTTCCTATAGTTCTAGAAATAGCCCCAGTAAAGGCACCAGCCTCATATCCAAAAAACTCACTTTCCATTAATTCTTTAGGGATTGCAGCCATATTAATTGCCACAAAAGGCTTGTTTTTTCTCTCTGAATTATAATGAATCGCTTTTGCAACAACTTCTTTTCCTGTTCCTGTTTCGCCAGTTATCGAAACATTTATTGTAGAATTTATAGATTTATTTATTTTGTTAAACACCTCTTTTATCGCGTCACTTTGACCAATAATGGTGTTTTCAAAACTAAACTTTTGCTCTAATTTTTCTTTTAAATCTTCCACTTCATGAATTAACGCAAGATTTTCGCGTATTTTCACAATTGTGTTCCATAGAATATCTTTTGTATGTTCGTTTTTTACAATATAATCCGTGGCTCCAGATTTCAAAAAATTGATAGCAATTTCAATATCTTCTTGACCACTTATAATTATTATTGGGACTTTGCTGTTTGTTTCTTGTATTTTTTTTAGCAATTGGTCTCCATTTATATCAGGCAATCCAAAGTCTAAACAGATGATATCCGGTCTTTTATGTAAATTACTTAAGCACTCTTTTCCAGAAGAAAATAAATATACCTCAAAATCAGGATTTAATTTTAAGTGGTATTTTAATGCTTCGCCAAAAAATGAATCGTCTTCAATAAGGAAAATTTTTATAGTAGTCATAGATTGATTTTTAAGTAGGGGCTTAAGCATCGACCAAAATACAAAAAATTCCGACAAAAAACTGATTTTATGAAAAAAAATAGTACAAAATGATAGTATGGGTTTAATTCTCTATTTAGGGGTTCAAATAGTGAAAATTTTAAAAGAACCTATTGGAGTAATTCAATTAATTTATGTACAAAATAGATTGAAATATAGATTTTTCATCGTTTTTTAACTATGCTTCACTTGGTTTTAGGATATCATAGTTAGGTGAACCCAAGATTGGGTTAGGTAATTTTTCACCTATGTTTCTAAGTGGTATATTTTAAAAATTTATAATTAGTTGGACTTTTTATTAATGTTACCCAACGGCTTTACTAAATTTATTAAAACAACACCCCAAGCTAGTATTAAGAGTAGTCCGCCGATTGGTGTTATAAAACCAATGGGATTGATATTAATTGAAGTAAGATTTTTAGTTGCCAATGCATAAATGGATCCTGAAAAGAAGAGTACGCCGAAAACCACCAAATTATAGATTGTTTTTTTTGCTTTTAGACTCAGCTCATTTGTCATGCCAATAAATAATAAAAATAGTGCATGATACATTTGATATTTTACTCCTGTTTCGAAAGTTGAAAGGGATTCAATTGATAAAACCTTTTTTAAGGCATGAGCGCCAAAAGCTCCTAAAATGATTGCAATCATTCCGAAAATTACTCCAGTAAAAATTATTTTTCTGTCCATTTTGTTCCTATTTTATTTAAAAGGTTCCCCTTCTGATCTAACAAATTATTTCGATAATTCTACAAAGTATTTGTAAAACAAAGGAATGGTTTCTATTCCTTTTAAGTAATTAAAGATGCCAAAGTGTTCGTTAGGCGAATGAATTGCATCACTATCGAGGCCAAACCCCATTAAAATTGTTTTGCTTTTTAATTCTTTTTCGAATAAGGCTACAATAGGAATACTTCCGCCAGAACGCACCGGAATTGCGGGTACACCAAAGGTTTCGGTATAGGCTTTGTTGGCCGCTTTGTAGCCTATGCTATCCGTTGGCGTTACATAACCTTGTCCGCCGTGATGTGCTTTTACTTTTACCGTGACTCCGGCAGGCGCAATGCTGATGAAATGTTTGGTAAACAAGTCTGTTATTTCTTCCCAATCTTGATGAGGTACTAATCGCATCGAAATTTTGGCAAAGGCCTGACTCGCAATAACAGTTTTAGCACCTTCTCCGGTGTATCCTCCCCATATTCCGTTTACGTCAAGCGTAGGTCGGATCGAGTTTCTTTCATTGGTAACATATCCTTTTTCGCCATAAACGGCATTTAAGTTTAATGCTTTTTTGTACTCTTCGAGATTAAAAGGTGCTTTGGCCATTTCGGCTCTTTCTTCGGGAGATAATTCTTCTACGGCATCATAAAAACCAGGAATGGTGATATGGTTATTTTCATCATGAAGAGAAGCAATCATTTTTGCCAAAACGTTGATAGGGTTTGCCACTGCACCGCCATACAATCCGGAATGGAGGTCGCGATTGGGACCCGTAATTTCAACTTCTACATAACTTAAACCGCGTAATCCATTTGTGATAGAAGGCTGCTGATTAGAAATCATTCCGGTATCTGAAATTAAAATCACGTCGCATTTCAGTTTTTCCTGATGGCGTTCTACAAACCAACTTAAACTTTTTGAACCTATTTCTTCTTCGCCTTCAATCATAAATTTTACGTTGCAAGGCAAAGTATTCGACTGAATCATGTATTCTAATGCTTTTACATGTAGATACATCTGGCCTTTATCATCACAAGAACCTCGAGCAAAAATGGCACCTTCAGGATGAATATCCGTTTTTTTGATTACGGGTTCGAAAGGAGGTGAAGTCCATAATTCGATGGGATCGGGAGGTTGCACATCATAATGACCATAAACCAAAATGGTTGGCAATGAAGGATCGATAGTTTTCTCACCATAAACGATTGGGTTTCCCGGAGTATCACAAATTTCGACAAAATCGCAGCCTGCTTTTTCCAAACTTGCTTGTACGACATGGGCGGTTTTGATAATTTCTTGATCAAAAGCAGGGTCGGCACTTATAGAAGGAATCTTGAGTAAGTCGACTAATTCATTGATAAAACGGTCTT
The DNA here is from genome assembly GCA_947379965.1 of Flavobacteriaceae bacterium. Lineage (GTDB taxonomy): Bacteria > Bacteroidota > Bacteroidia > Flavobacteriales > Flavobacteriaceae > Flavobacterium. The sequence continues at coordinate 16,963 of CANCPC010000042.1, forward strand.
TATGTTCGTGAATGTATGCTTTTATGGTTTCCATATTTTTGTTTCAAATTAAGTCCTTTCAAAAGTACAAAAAAGGGACTAAATATTTTTGAATAATTTTCTTTGATAGTAAGAAGTTATGATTATATTTGCACCCACAATTGAGCGGATATGGTGAAATTGGTAGACATGCCAGACTTAGGATCTGGTGCCGCAAGGCGTGTAGGTTCGAGTCCTATTATCCGCACTTAAAAATAACCCTAACGCCTTTATTATCAAGGAGTTAGGGTTTTTTAATGACTGAAATTCCCCTATTATTCCCCCAATTAGTGTTTACGATAGTTAATTCTAATTAATTTTCCCTTATAAAATAAGGTATTGTTAACTATTAAAGTTATAGTGTTTTTTGATTATATGCGATATTTATTATTAAAGATATCTTATGAAAAATTTTAAAACCTCAAACTTGGTCTTCACAATTGATGTTGAAGATTTTAAAAACAATCAACAAATTATGGACGCTCTTGTATCAGCTATTGAAACCTCATTAAAATTGAATAGAGATAAAGATTTCGGTCGTTCAATGCGAGATAAAACTAATGGTTTTCACATTGAATTAAAAAACAATATAAAAGTTGAAATTCGTAATTGTAATTGTTAAATAAATAACCCCCAACATAAGTTCATTAGCTTACATTGGGGGTTATTTATTGGAGGGAAAATTTATTAGAACTCTACCTCAACTTTTAGTTTTTTAGAGATACGTTGGATTGCTGAATTGAATCCTTTAACATCTTTATTTGTAACAACAAAGATGTCGTTCAAAGGTTTGTACAATTTGTATTTCAATACAGATTCAGGTAATTCGCTGTAGTTTAAACAAACTGTTCTGCCTAAAGCATATGTGGCATCTTTTTTAGATGCGAACTCTCCGTGTTTGCCATCAAGGACATCTTTAACCAAGTCATAGTATGCCATAGCGTATGACTTATTGTTGTATTTAGTGTTATTGAATTCGAATTGAGAGTCAGAGAATAAAGTTTTGAAAGTTGTCATAATTTTTAATTTTTAAATTGTTCTTTAAATGTGTTTTTGAATGGGTGGCCACCTGATTTCTTTGACAAAAATATAGCGAGTAATATTGCCGTACTGCATAAAATAAATTTTTTTATTTGGAAAGTTTGTACAGCATTATAATGAAGTTAAATGAAGATAATTTAAGTAAATCAACTTCTCGCTATTTTACTAGAGGTTATTAAATAATTTATTAAAATTTCAAATTAATTAAGGAAGTTCTATAATCTCCTCTTTCGCTCTGGGCTGGGCTCCTTACTGTTTGTAAGGACATCCAATAATTAAATTGAATGTGGTTGCTCAACTGATTTCTCAGCCCAACAGAGTTTTTGCGGTATGACCCGACCTTCTTTATCCAGAACCGTTCAAGAAGGATTTTTTTAAATAATAGAAACATCTTCCCCCACTTCATATCCTCTTCTTCTCGTGGTGGGGTTTGCCAATTGATTTAATTTCAACTCATATATTCTATACTATAATAAATATAGTATAATTTCAAAAAGTCAATATTTATGATGATTTTTTTTAATTTTGAATATTATCACAAGTATCTTAAGCTATTTTTCACAATTAATGTAAGTACTAATTTTCAAATCTTCTAATCCAACAATTCTTAAACATTTGGACACATAATTTGAAATTTTAGTTATAAAATCACCTTCGCTTGTTTCATACCAGCAATAATTATTTTCATAAAAATGATATGATGAAAATTCGGGAGTTGATAAATTCCCATCTTCATCATATTCAAAGTAGTTATCATAGTATATTTCTCGATACAAATTCCTAATT
>CANCPC010000043.1 GCA_947379965.1 Flavobacteriaceae bacterium
CGGCAGCAGCTTTAGCATTTCCATCAAACCACAAGCATGGATATAGGTTATTTTTCATAATTGAATTCGTAAACTAATATTTATTTAAAATTTCTTTTCAGCATAAGCTTTGAAATTATTCAGAATTGCTTGCCAACCTTGCTTTTGCAATTCGATAGAATTTTCTTTTTCGGCTTCAAAATTTTGAATAATTTCTACACCATCTTTTGACTGTAAAAAATAGATCAATACTTTTCTATCATCCAAAAGTGTGTAATCAAGCTTTTCATTGTCTTTAATTTCGTCATAAATGCCTTCTAAATCAAATCCAAAACTTCCGTCTTTTGCCTCCATTCTGGTAAGAAATTTGCCCCCAACTCTTAAATCATTTTCCGCTTTTGTTGTATGCCAATCTTCGGAGGCATAATTCCACTTTATGATGTGTTCTGGTTTAGTCCAAAATTCCCATACTCTTTCTATAGAAGAGTTTATAAGAATTTTAATGATTATTTTTTCTTTGGTTTTCATTTTAAAATGTTTTGTATTTTACAAATTTAAAAATCTTTTGAGAAGAAGGAATACTTTATTCCAATAAAAAAGACGACTGTTTCCAGTCGTCTTTCAATTATAGAATTCAATTTAAATCATATTTTGTTATGCAATTTTAGCTAAAATAGCATTGAATGTTTCGCTAGGACGCATTGCTTTGCTTGTAGCTTCTGGATTTGGTTGGTAATGACCACCAATGGTTTGTGGTTTACCTTGTGCTCCAATTAACTCAGCATTTATTTTTGCTTCGTTTTCTGCTAACTCCGCTGCAATAGGAATAAAAATAGCTTTCAAAGCTGCGTCTTTATTTTGTGCAACCAAAGCTTCAGCCCAATATAGAGCCAAATAAAAATGAGAACCACGGTTGTCAATTTCTCCTATTTTACGTGCTGGTGATTTGTCATTTGCCAAGAATTTTTCGGTAGCAACATCAAGAGTTTCTGCTAAAACAATTGCTTTCGAATTGTTTAGCGTTTGTCCTAAATGTTCTAATGAAGCTCCTAAAGCTAGGAATTCGCCGAGAGAATCCCAACGTAAATAACCTTCTTCTATGAACTGCTCAACGTGTTTTGGAGCAGATCCACCTGCGCCAGTTTCAAATAAACCACCTCCATTCATTAAAGGAACGATTGAAAGCATTTTAGCCGATGTTCCTACTTCTAAAATTGGGAATAAATCAGTTAAATAATCACGTAATACGTTACCCGTTACTGAAATAGTATCTAAACCTTTTATAATTCTTTCTAATGTGAAATTAGTAGCTTCGATAGGATTAAGAATTTGAATATCTAAACCATTCGTATCAAAATTTTTCAAATATTGAGTCACTTTTTCGATTAAAGCTCTATCATGTGCTCTATTTTCGTCCAACCAAAAAACAGCTGGAGTATTTGACAATCGGGCTCTATTTACTGCTAGTTTTACCCAGTCTTGAATAGGTGCATCTTTAGCTTGACACATTCTAAAAATATCTTTAGACTCAACCGTTTGTTCCATTAAAACATTCCCATTCGTATCAACAACCCGAACAACTCCATCGCCATTCATTTGGAATGTCTTGTCATGCGATCCGTATTCTTCGGCTTTTTGTGCCATCAAACCCACGTTAGGTACACTTCCCATTGTTGTTGGGTCGAAAGCGCCATGTTTTTTACAAAAATCAATAGTTGCAGTATAAACACCTGCGTAACATCTGTCTGGGATAATAGCAAAAGTATCTTGTCTTTTTCCTTCCTTGTTATACATTTGCCCAGAGGTGCGAATCATTGCTGGCATCGAAGCATCAACAATTACATCTGATGGAACTTGCAAATTGGTAATTCCTTTCTCTGAATTCACCATAGCCAGTGCTGGACCGTTTTCGATTGCATGATTTATAGCTGCTTCCACTTCAGCTTGCATCGGATTTCCTGCAATTTTTGCATATACATCGCCAAGACCATTACGGGTATCAACATTTAATTCTAAAAATAAGTTTGCATATTTTTTGAATACATCGGCGAAATAAACTTCTACAATAGCACCAAAAATAATTGGGTCTGAAACTTTCATCATAGTAGCTTTCAGGTGAACCGAAAGTAAAACGTTTTGTTCTTTAGCTTCTTGAATTGTTTTGGTAACAAAACTTTTCAATGCATTCAAATTCATTACTGAACTATCAATTATTTCTCCTACTTTTAGGGGTGTGCTTGCTTTCAAAACAGTTATCATACCGTCATTACTAACAAATTCTATTTTTACATCAGTAGCACCTGTAATTGTTATGGATTTTTCACTTCCGTAAAAATCACCTACTTCCATTGAAGCTACTTTAGTTTTTGATTGTGATGACCAAGCTCCCATCGTGTGTGGGTTGGCTTTTGCATAATTCTTAACCGCTTTTGGAGCTCTACGATCCGAATTACCTTCACGTAAAACCGGATTCACTGCCGATCCTAAAACTTTTGAATATTTTATTTTTATCGCTTTTTCCTCTTCATTTTTAGGGTCTTCAGGAAAATTTGGCACTGAATAACCATGAGATTGCAATTCTGCAATAGCTAATTTTAATTGAGGAACGGATGCAGAAACATTAGGTAATTTGATAATATTTGCTTCAGGAGTATTTGCCAATTGTCCTAATTCTGATAGAGAATCACCCACTTTTTGGTCTTCTTTTAAAAAATCTGGGAAGTTCGCTAAGATTCTTGAAGCAAGGGAAATATCTCTGGTTTCAATCTCAATATCTGAAGTTGCTGTAAATGCTTGAACAATTGGTAAAAACGAATAAGTGGCTAATAAAGGGGCCTCGTCAGTAAGAGTGTAAAAAATTTTGGATTTCGTAGACATTTTATAATAAAAATTGTTTTAATATTTATTTTGCTGCAAATGTAATAAAAACGATTTCGTAAAATGGAAAACATCCTGATTATTTAGTTCAAAAAAACATGAAATTAGAAGTTTTTAATTAACTGAAAAAGAATTATTTATATGATAGCATATTTTTAAGTATAATATTTTAGATACAATGGCTCTTTAAAAATAAGATTTTGGGAATTTCTATGAATTCATCAAAGATTTGTATAAAAAAACTCCCAAATAAATTGGGAGTTTTAAAGAAAAAAAGTATTGACTATCTTCTTTTATCTCTAATCTTAGCTTTTTTACCTGTAAGTTCTCTGAAGTAGAAAATTCTAGCTCTACGAACATGACCTTTTTTATTGATTTCTATTTTTTGTAAAGCAGGTAAATTTACTGGGAAGATACGCTCTACTCCAATTGCACCTGACATTTTACGAATTGTGAAAGTTTCAGTAGTACCTGACCCTCTTCGTTGAATAACAACACCTTTAAAAAACTGTGTTCTTGTTTTTTCACCCTCTTTAATTTCGTAATAAACTGTAATAGTATCACCAGCTCCGAAAACAGGGAAATCTTTTCTAGTTACAAACTCGTCTTTAACGAATTTCATTAAATCTTCCATTTTTATTGTTTTATTATGGTTTTAAAAGAGCAACATTCACGGATTTCGCCAGAGGTTGATCTAATGAGGGTGCAAATTTAAAAAATAATTATGAATTATGAATTATGAATTATAAATTATTTTCTTCCAACAAATCAGGTCGTCTGTTTTTAGTATGTTCATAGGCCATATCCTCTCGCCATTTGTCGATTTTAGCAAAATTTCCGCTAGTCAAAATATCAGGAACTTTCCATCCTTTATAGTCAGCTGGCCTTGTATATATAGGTCCTGATAGTAAATTGTCTTGAAAACTATCCGTCAAAGCCGAAGTTTCATCGCTCAAAACTCCTGGAATTAATCGGATTAAAGAATCGCATAAAACCAATGCTCCCAATTCTCCGCCACTTAATACATAATCACCTATAGAGATTTCTTTAGTTATGAAATGGTCGCGAACGCGCTGATCTACTCCTTTATAATGTCCACAAAGGATAATAATATTTTCAAACATTGACATGGTATTAGCCATTTTTTGGTTCAATGTTTCACCGTCAGGCGACATATAAATAATCTCGTCGTAGATTCTTTCGCTTTTCAAATGCGTAATACAATCATCTATAGGCTGAATATTCATAACCATTCCAGCACCGCCACCATAAGGATAATCGTCTACCGATTTTTGTTTATTGGTGGTGTAATCCCGTAAATTATGAAAATAAACCTCCACTATTCCTTTATCAATAGCACGTTTCATTATCGAAGCTTCAAATGGGCTTCTCAACAATTCGGGTAAAACGGTAATTATATCAATACGCATAAAAAATAATTTTGAAATACAAAGGTACAAAGTTATTTGAGCAATGAACAAGGATTGATTTCTATTGAATTTGGAATTTACAATTCCGCATTGACTATTGTTTTTTTATTCTTTTATTTTCAATTACTTTTATACCACAAAAATAAAATCATCTATGAAAAATTTTTCAAAAACAATTATGGCAAGTTCTTTGTCTTTATTTGCTTCAATGCAAATTCAAACACTTTCCGCTCAAAACAATACTATTAAAATGACAAATCCACTTTTACATAAAAGCTCTCTGCAGTATGAAGCACCAATGTTTAATTTAATAAAGGATGAACATTTCAAGCCAGCATTTGAATATGGTTTAAAAGTTCACGATCAAGAAATTGATAAAATAGCAAATAATCCTGCTATGCCTACTTTCGAAAATACAGTAGTTGCATTAGAAAAAAGTGGAATTGATTTAGGAAGAGCAACGGGGATTTTTTACAACTTAACAGGCTCAAATACGAATCCTACATTACAAGCTATTGAAGCGGAATATGCACCAATATTTTCAGCACATAATGATAAAATGTATTTAAATAGTAAGTTATATCAGCGTCTAAAAGCATTAAATCTAAATTCTTTAAAAGGAGAAGACCGTAAATTAACGGAGTATTATTTGCAGAAATTTGAATTAACAGGCGCCAATTTATCTGCTTCGGATAAAGACAAAATGAAAAATATCAATGGTGAATTAGCTAGCTTAAGTACTTTATATTCTAATAAACTTTTGATTGCTCGAAAAAATGGAGGCGTTTTATTTGATGATATTGATGAATTAAAGGGTTTAAGTACGGATGAAATTGCTACTGCAAAAAGTAATGCAACTGCATCTGGACATGAAGGAAAATATTTGATTACTTTATTAAATACTACGCAACAACCTTTATTACAGGATTTAAAAAACAGAACAACTAGAGAAAAAATATATAAAGCATCATGGTTTAGGGCAGAAAAAGGAGATGATGGAGATACTCGTGAAATAGTTGAAAAGATTGCTAGATTGCGTTTGCAAAAAGGACAATTAATGGGTAAGAAAAATTTTGCTGAATGGAAATTACAAGATCAAATGGCACTAACTCCTACTCCAGCAATGGATTTATTAGCAAAAATTGCAGCACCAGCTGTTGCAAAAGCAAAAATTGAATCCAAAGAAATTCAAGATTTGATAGATACTCAAAAAGGCGGATTTAAATTAGAGCCTTGGGATTGGAATTTTTATTCCGAGCAAGTGAGAAAAAACAAATACGATTTAGATCAAAGTGAAATCAAACCCTATTTTGAAGTATCATCAGTTTTAGAAAAAGGAGTTTTTTTTGCAGCACAACAAATGTATGGTATCACATTTAAATTGCGTAAAGATTTACCCGTTTACAATCCCGATGTAAAAGTATACGAAGTTTTTGACAGCAATGGGAAATCAATGGCAATTTATTATTTAGATTTTTATACTAGAGACAATAAAAATGGTGGAGCATGGATGAGCAATTTTGTTAATCAGTCGCATTATCTAAATCAAAAACCTGTAATTGTAAATGTATTTAATTTTTCGAAACCTGCAAACGGAAAACCATCTCTAATTAGTTCGGATGATGTAATTACAATGTTTCATGAGTTTGGACATACCTTACACGGATTGTTTGCCAATCAAAAATACGCATCATTATCAGGTACAGCAGTTCCTAGAGATTATGTAGAGTTTCCATCTCAAATAAACGAACATGCTGCGTTTGATCCTAGTGTTTTGAAAAATTATGCTATTCATTATCAAACAAAACAACCTATTCCTCAAGAATTGGTACAGAAAATTTTAAAAGCTGAAAAATTCAATAAAGGTTATGAAGTAACTGAAATTTTAGCTGCTTCAGTACTCGATATGGCTTGGCATACTATCGAAAAAGAATCCGATTTTAAGCCTACCTTAATTTTTGAGAATGAAGCATTAGAAAAATATGGTTTGCTAGTAAGCGAAGTTCCTACAAGATATCACACCCCTTATTTTGCTCACGTTTGGGGTGGTGACTATTCAGCAGGTTATTATGCCTATACTTGGTCTAAAACTTTAGATTACAATGTGTATGATTGGATTATGAAAAATGGCGGAATGACAAGGAAAAATGGAGATAAATTTAGAAAATATATTTTATCCGTAGGCAATAGTGTCGATTTAAACGAAGCTTTTGAAAACCTTGTCGGACATAAAATGAAGATTGAACCGTATATACAAAATGCAGGATTTATAGAAAAATAAGAAGTCTATTTTATTCCTAATCCCAACTGATTTTCAATTTGGAATAATTTGGAGTTTTAATGGCAAATTTTAGTTTGACTTTCAAATTCTCTATTTAATTCGTAAATTTGCACTTCAATAAAAAATCATAAAAATGGAAAACGGCATATATGCTAAATTCAATACGCCAAAAGGCTCGATTTTAGTAAAACTAACACATAATTTAACACCAGGAACTGTTGGTAATTTTGTAGCCCTTGCAGAAGGGAACATGGAAAATAAAGTAAAACCACAAGGAGTAAAATTCTATGATGGCTTGAAATTTCATAGAGTTATACCAGATTTCATGATTCAAGGAGGTTGTCCGCTAGGTACGGGAACTGGAGATCCAGGATATAAATTTGATGATGAATTTCATATTGATTTGCGTCACGATGGGCCAGGTGTTTTATCAATGGCAAATTCAGGTCCTGGAAGTAACGGATCTCAATTTTTTATCACACATGTTGCTACACCTTGGTTAGATAACAAACACACCGTTTTCGGACATGTTGCCGAAGGACAAGATGTAGTTGATGCTATTGCACAAGGAGATGCTTTAGATTCTGTTGAAATTATAAGAGTTGGTGACGAAGCTAAAAATTGGAATGCTATCGAAGCTTTTATAAGTTTAAAAGGAGCTCGTTTGAAACGTGCAGCTGCTTTGAAAGCCGAATCAGAAGCAAAAATGGAAAAATTGGCTGCTGGTTTTGAAAAAACAGAAAGCGGTTTACGTTACCAATTCATTCAAAAAGGAGACGGTAAAAAAGCCGAAGCTGGTAAAACAGTTGCGGTTCATTACGAAGGTTCGTTAGAAAACGGAAAAGTTTTTGATTCATCGTATCCAAGAAAAAAACCAATCGAATTTAGATTAGGACAAGGCCAAGTTATTGAAGGCTGGGACGAAGGAATTGCTTTATTGAAAGTAGGAGACAAAGCCCGTTTCGTTATTCCATCTGACCTAGGTTACGGACCAGCTGGAGCCGGAGGAGTAATTCCACCAGATGCAATTTTAATTTTTGATGTTGAATTGATGGATGTAAAATAGTTTCAGAATTAAGATTTTAAAATGAAATTAAAATATTAATAATAAGCCTAAATAATAGTTTTAGGCTTTATTTTTTTGTGTAAACAAATTGAGATTTACTCAAATAAAATTTAATCTTCAATAAATAAAAAAATACCTGAACTTTCGTTCAGGTATTTTTTTTAAAACTATTTTTTGTTAATTAAGTAAGTGCTGCTTTTACTTGATCCGCTGCTTCTTGAAACTCAACTGCCGATAAAATTGGCATTCCTGAATTATCAATTAATTCTTTTGCAATTACTGCATTTGTTCCTTGCAAACGTACAATGATTGGTACTTTTATGGCGTCACCCATGTTTTTGTATGCATCTACAACTCCTTGAGCAACACGATCACAACGAACGATTCCTCCAAAAATATTGATTAAGATTGCTTTTACATTTGGATCTTTCAAAATGATACGAAAAGCTAATTCCACACGTTTTGCATCTGCTGTTCCACCAACGTCCAAGAAATTAGCTGGTTCAAAACCTGCATATTTTATTAAATCCATCGTTGCCATTGCTAATCCAGCTCCATTAACCATACAACCTACAGTTCCGTCAAGATCTACATAATTTAATCCAGCTTCTTTTGCTTCTACTTCGATTGGATTTTCCTCACGAACGTCACGCATTTCTGCTAATTTAGGATGACGGTATAAAGCATTATCATCTAAATTAACTTTAGCATCTACCGCTATAATTTTATTATCCGAAGTTTTTAAAACTGGGTTAATTTCAAACATTGAAGCGTCAGATCCTATGTAAGCATTATATAATGAGGTTACAAACTGAGTCATTTCTTTGAAAGCATTTCCTGAAAGACCTAAATTAAAGGCGATTCTTCTTGCTTGAAAACCTTGCAATCCTACAGAAGGATCAATTTCTTCAGTAAAGATTAAATGAGGTGTATGTTCAGCTACTTCTTCAATATCCATTCCACCTTCTGTAGAATACATAATCATATTGATACCTTTACTTCTGTTTAATAAAACAGACATATAGAACTCTGAAGTTTCACTTTCGCCTGGATAATAAACATCTTCGGCAACTAAAACTTTGTGTACTTTTTTACCTTCAGCTGAGGTTTGTGGAGTAACTAATTGCATTCCAATGATTTGGCTTGAAATATCTTCTACTTGTTCAAGGTTTTTAGCAAGCTTAACCCCACCGCCTTTTCCACGTCCACCTGCATGAACTTGAGCTTTAATTACATGCCAGCCGGTTCCGGTCTCCGCTGTTAATTGTTTTGCAGCAGCAACCGCTTCTTGTGGATTGTTGGCCACATATCCGCGTTGTACTTTTACGCCATAACTGGCTAATATTTCTTTTCCTTGGTATTCGTGTATATCCATAATATAGTTTTTGACAAATCCCAAAATTTATTTCTGGAATAATTTGGTGCAAAAATACTAATTTCAAATTATAATTAAAATCTTTTTTTTTAATTATAAAACAGAAATAACATCCAATACAATTTATCCATTATCTAAGTTCAATTAAATTATTGAAATAGTAAAGTAATATAGTAGTAAATGATATTTTAGAAATCACTATATCGATTAAGTAAAACAATTACAATCTAATAATCTTAGTTAATAAATCTTAATTATGACTTTTAAATTCAAAATAAATTATCAATTTATCAATAGTATTCTATAAGAATGAATTATTTGCATTAAATACATGATTTTTTGGTATTATAACAAAAATAAATCATTCCGTCTTTTTAAAATTCATTATATTCAATGAAATCTTTATTTTTGCATAAAAATTAATAAGAATGATAGTTAAAGAACAAGGCCTTTATTTACCCGAATTTGAACACGACAACTGTGGTGCAGGATTTATTTGCAATTTGAATGGGATTAAATCAAATGACATTATTCATAAAGCACTGGATATTTTAATAAAATTGGAACATCGAGGTGCTGTAAGTTCGGATGGACGTACCGGAGATGGAGCTGGAATATTATTTGATATTCCACATGATTTTTTTAAAAAAGTTTGTGAATTCGAAATTCCTGAACCAAGAGAATATGCCGTAGGTATGGTTTTCATGCCAAAAAGCGAAAATCAAACTGCATTTTGTAAAACAACTTTTGAAGATTATATTCGCAAACAAAATCTTGAAATCCTTGGATGGAGAGACGTTCCCGTTGACGCATCCAACTTAGGACAAATTGCTGGTGAAAAAGAACCTTCCGTAAAACAAGTATTTGTTGGGAAAAATGGTTTGAAAATAACAGAGCAAGAGTTTAATGCTAAATTATTTGCTGCTAGAAAAATGGCAGAACATACAATTAGAAATTCAAGAATTTCTGAAAGTCACATGTTCTATTTTTCAAGTTGTTCAACGACTACTATAATATATAAAGGACTGTTGATGCCTGAAGACATTAGCCGTTATTATACTGATTTATTAGATACTGATTTGGTTACAAGACTAGCTTTAGTTCACCAACGATTTTCTACTAATACTTTCCCTTCTTGGGATTTAGCACAACCATTTCGATTTATGTGTCATAATGGTGAAATTAATACGCTTCGCGGTAACGTAAGTCGAATGCGAGCTAGAGAAGAATTAATGCAAAGTGATGTTTTTGGTGATGATATCAAAAAGTTATTTCCAATTATATTAGAAGGAAAATCAGATTCGGCTTCTATGGACATGGTCGTTGAGTTATTATTGATGACAGGTCGTACATTGCCAGAAGTAATGATGATGGTAGTTCCAGAAGCATGGGAAAGACACCAATCTATGTCTGAAGATAAGAAAGCGTTTTATGAATACAATGCATGTATCATGGAACCATGGGATGGACCTGCTTCGATTCCGTTTACAGATGGAAATGTAATTGGTGCCTTGTTAGATAGAAATGGATTGAGACCTTCAAGATATACACTTACCAAAGATGGTTTTGTAATTATGTCATCTGAAATTGGCGTACTTGATATTAAACCTGAAAATGTAGTACAACACGGTCGTTTAGAACCAGGGAAAATGTTCCTAGTTGATATGAACGAAGGTCGTATAATTGAAGACGAAGAAATTAAAAATTTAGTCGTTAGCAAACATCCTTACAAAAAATGGTTAGATGATAACTTGTTGCACCTTGCGCAAATTCCATATACTGATAATGTTATACCAGTAGAAACAGTAGATTTCGAAACACGTCAACGCTTATTTGGCTATACCATCGAGGATTTAAAAACCATCATAAACCCGATGGGCTCAAGTGGATACGAAGCAATTAGCTCAATGGGGAATGATACTCCATTAGCTGTTTTATCGGATCAACCTCAATTATTATACAATTATTTCAAACAGTTATTTGCTCAGGTAACGAATCCTCCATTAGATGGTATTCGTGAAGAGATTATTACCGATATCAGTTTAGCAGTTGGTGGAGATTTCAATATTTTTGATGTTGCACCAAAACATTGTAAGAAATTAAAAATTCAAAATCCAGTTATTTCCAAAGAGGATTTAGACAAAATAAGAAATATAGAACATGCTGATTTCAAATCAGTAACTATTTCTACATTATATGAAATAGAAAAAGGAGTTAATGGATTAGAAAGAGCTTTAGAGAAATGCATCAATGCTACTTTCAAAGCGGTTAACGAAGGTAGTAATATCGTTATTCTTTCGGATAGAGGTGTAAGCGAAAAAATGGCTCCAATACCAATGATATTAGCTTGTTCTTATATTCACCATTCCCTAAATGCATTGAAAGTTCGTTCGAAATTTGGAATCATAATTGAATCTGCAGAACCTCGTGAACCACATCATTTCGCCTTATTATTTGGTTACGGAGCAAGCGCAATTAATCCTTATATGGTAAACGAAATTATACGCGATCAAGTGGATAATGGATTTATTACCAATGTAAATGCCGATAATGCAATTAAAAATTACAACAAAGCAATTGCTAAAGGAATTATTAAAATTATGAATAAAATTGGTATCTCTACCTTACATTCGTATAGAGGAGCACAAATTTTTGAAATACTAGGATTAAATAAGACTTTCTCAACTAAATATTTTCCAAATACTCCTTCAAGAATCGAGGGAATTGGTTTGATGGAAGTAGAAAAAGAAATTAAGAAAAGATATCAAAAAGCCTTCCCAAATTCAAAAGTTGCTAGTTTATTACCTTTAGAAATTGGAGGGATTTACCGATGGAGAAGAAACGGAGAAAAACACATGTTCAACCCAACTACAATTGCAAAATTGCAACAAGCGGTTCGATTAAATAGCCCTGAGAGTTACATAGAATACTCGAAGATGGTGAATGAACAGAGTGAAAATCTAATGACCATTAGAGGTTTATTTGAATTTAACAATTTAGATCCGATTTCTATTGATGAAGTAGAGCCATGGACAGAAATTGTAAAAAGATTCAAAACTGGTGCAATGTCCTATGGTTCTATCAGCCTAGAAGCTCATGAGAATTTGGCAATTGCAATGAATAGAATTGGAGGAAAAAGTAATTCTGGAGAAGGTGGAGAAGATCCAAAACGTTTCCAAAAAGACTTGAACGGTGATTCTAGAAATAGTGCTATTAAGCAAGTTGCTTCCGGACGATTTGGTGTTTCTATCAATTATTTGACAAATGCCAAAGAAATTCAAATAAAAATGGCTCAAGGAGCAAAACCTGGAGAAGGTGGACAATTACCTGGTGAAAAAGTATTGCCTTGGATTGCCGCAACAAGAAATTCAACTCCATATGTAGGTTTAATTTCGCCACCACCACACCATGACATCTATTCGATTGAAGATTTATCACAATTAATTTTCGATTTAAAAAATGCTAATCGTGAAGCAAGAATCAACGTTAAGTTGGTTTCAGAAGTTGGTGTTGGAACAATTGCTGCAGGTGTTGCCAAAGCTAAAGCCGATGTAATTTTGATTTCAGGTTATGACGGAGGAACAGGAGCCGCTCCTTTAACTTCATTACAACATACAGGTATTCCATGGGAACTTGGTTTAGCCGAAGCACAACAAACCTTAATATTAAATGATTTAAGAAGCCGTGTAGTTTTAGAATGTGATGGCCAGTTAAAAACAGGTCGTGATGTAGCTATTGCAGCATTACTTGGAGCAGAAGAATTTGGTTTTGCAACGGCACCTTTAGTTGCCTCAGGTTGTATTATGATGCGAGCTTGTCATTTGAACACTTGTCCAGTGGGAATTGCAACACAAGATCCTGAATTGAGAAAAAATTTCAAAGGAACGCCAGAACACGTTATCAACTTCATGTATTTTATTGCTGAAGAGTTGAGACAAATTATGGCGCAACTTGGATTTAGAACCTTAAAAGAAATGGTAGGTCAATCACAAAAATTAAATGTTAATAAAGCAATCAAGCATTATAAAGCAAGTGGATTGGATTTGTCAACTATTCTTTACAAACCAGAAAAAGCAAATATAGTACCTATTCATAATACAACAACACAAGATCATGCTTTAGAACATGTTTTGGATTTTGATATCATAAAAGCGGCTATTCCTTCTATTTATAGAAAAGAAAGAACTAGAGTAACTTTTAACATTAAGAATACAGATCGTTCTGTTGGAGCTATTTTGAGTAACGAGATTTCAAAAATTTATGGTGCTCAAGGGTTACCAGAAGATACGATACTTGTTGATTTTACGGGTTCTGCTGGACAAAGTTTTGGTGCTTTTGCTACTAATGGTTTGTCATTCAAAATTCACGGAAACTGTAATGATTATTTAGGTAAAGGACTTTCAGGTGGTAAATTGATCATCAAGGTTCCTCCTACTGCAGATTTCAAACCTGAAGACAATATAATAGTGGGTAACGTAGCACTTTATGGTGCAATTACGGGCGAGGCCTATATAAACGGTATTGCAGGAGAGCGATTTGCTGTTAGAAATTCTGGAGCAACTGCTGTAGTTGAAGGAATTGGAGATCACGGTTGTGAATATATGACCGGTGGTACTGTAGTAGTTCTTGGAAAAACAGGAAGAAACTTTGCCGCAGGTATGAGTGGAGGAATTGCTTATGTTTTTGATGACAAAAAACAATTCAAAACCGGATTATGTAATATGGAAATGATTGAATTTGAAGCTCTAGAAGAAGATGATTTAACAACATTGAAACGATTAATCAAAAATCATTCAATGTATACCAATAGTCCATTGGCAAAAAGAATCCTTAAAGACTGGGAAAACCAACAAAAGCATTTTATCAAAGTAATGCCAACAGATTACAAAAAGGCATTAATACGATTAGCTAAAGAAAAAGAATTAGAAGAACTAATAGCACAATAGTTATGGGCAAGATAGGTGGATTTAAAGAATTTAATAGAGCAGACGAGAGTAATATAGTTGTTCAAGAAAGAGTTATCAACTACAATGAATTTACTATTCCGTTAGCCAAAGATAAACTTAAAGAACAAGGTTCAAGATGTATGGACTGTGGTATTCCTTTTTGTCATAGTGGATGTCCCTTAGGAAATTTAATTCCTGATTTTAATGACATGGTACATCAAGAAGAATGGCAAAGTGCGCTAGATATTTTGCAATCAACTAATAACTTTCCTGAATTCACAGGTAGATTATGTCCTGCACCATGTGAAAAATCATGCGTTTTAGGAATCATAAAAGACCCCGTATCAATAGAAAATATTGAAAAAAGCATTATCGAAAGAGGTTTTGCAGAAGGATGGATCAAACCACAAAAACCAGAAGTTAGAACCGGAAAAACAGTAGCTGTAATTGGTTCAGGCCCAGCTGGTTTAGCAGCTGCACAACAATTGAATCGAGCAGGTCATTCAGTAACTGTTTTCGAAAGAGATAATGCAATAGGAGGATTATTGCGTTACGGAATTCCAAATTTCAAATTAGAAAAAGGTATCATCGATAGACGTGTTGCTATTTTAGAAGCGGAAGGAATTGTTTTTAAAACCAATGTCAATGTTGGTGTAAATTATAGTATCGAACAGTTAAATAGTTTTGATTCTATCGTATTATGCGGTGGCGCTACCGAAAGAAGAGGCTTACCTACAAAAGGTGCTGAAAGCAAAGGTGTCGTTCAAGCAATGGATTTCTTGTCACAACAAACCAAAGTTTTGTACGGTGAAAAAATAGAAAACCAAGTAAAAGCAACAGGCAAAAATGTAATCGTTATTGGTGGTGGTGATACAGGTTCGGATTGTGTTGGAACATCTAACAGACAAGGTGCTTTATCAGTAACTAATTTCGAAATCATGCCGAAACCACCAGTTGGAAGAAGCGAAACTACTCCTTGGCCATTTTGGCCTTTGCAATTAAAAACTTCCTCTTCTCACGAAGAAGGTTGTGGAAGAAACTGGTTAATCAACACCAAAGAATTTATTGCAAATGAAAAAGGAGAATTAGTTGGTTTAAAAACAGTTGAAGTAGAATGGAAATTGAAACCAGGACAAAGACCAGAACTTGTTGAAAAAGAAGGCTCAGAGAAAATTTGGCCGTGTGAATTAGCGTTGTTAGCACTTGGATTTACTGGTCCAGAGAAAACTTTAAGCGAACAATTAGGAATTAAAACTGACGCGAGAAGCAATTATCAAGCAACGAATTATCAAACTAATGTTCCTCATATATTTACCGCTGGAGATATGCGAAGAGGTCAATCTTTGATTGTTTGGGCAATTTCTGAAGGTCGTGAGGCTGCCAGAGAAGTAGATAATTATTTGATGGGTTATACTAATTTACCAACAAAAGGTAAAGGAGACTTGCCTAGCTTATAATACTAAATTGTAATTTATAAAGCCTTTGAGGAAATTCCTCAAAGGCTTTTTTATTTTAAGTAATTAACAAACATAGTTTTAACAAATGTCCACAGATTAATTCTGTGTTAATCTGTGGTAAAGAAAAATTCTAAAATCAAAATGAATGTTGTTTTTCAAACATTTTGTTATAATTTGTTAGTTTTTAATTTTCCTATTGTGGTTATCAATAAAGAGTAATAAATTTGTAAAAATTTAAAAAAATGCAATCAAAAGATTTAGTTCAATTAGCAGAAAAATTTGGAAGTCCATTGTATGTATATGATGCTGAAAAAATCCAATCTCAATATAAAAGATTAACAAATGCTTTTTCAAAAGTAGAAAAATTACGTATTAATTATGCTATGAAAGCCTTATCTAACATTGCCATTCTTCAATTATTGAGAGATATGGGTTCTTGCTTAGATGCTGTTTCTATACAAGAAGTACAATTAGGTCTTCATGCTGGCTATTCTCCTGACCAAATCTTCTTTACTCCAAATGGCGTTTCTCTAGAGGAAATCGAAGAAGTTTCAGCAATGGGAGTTCAAATCAATATTGATAATTTATCTATATTAGAACAATTTGGAACAAAACATCCTAATGTTCCGGTATGTATTCGTATCAATCCGCATGTAATGGCGGGTGGAAACGCCAATATTTCTGTGGGACATATTGATAGTAAATTTGGTATTTCAGTTCACCAATTACCCCATTTGGTTCGTATTGTTGAAAACACAAAAATGAAAATTGTTGGAATCCACATGCACACTGGTTCGGACATTCTTGATATCGAAGTATTCTTATATGCAGCTGAAATTCTTTTTGATGCAGCCAAAAACTTCAATGATCTTGAATTTTTAGACTTCGGGAGCGGATTTAAAGTTCCTTATAGAAAAGATGATATTGAAACTGATATTGTTGAATTAGGAAAAAAATTATCGGTAAGATTTAATGCATTCTGCAAAGAATATGGTAAAGATTTGACCTTAATTTTCGAACCTGGAAAATTTTTGGTCAGCGAGGCAGGTTATTTCTTAGCGAAAGTAAATGTGGTTAAACAAACTACTTCAACTGTATTTGCCCAAATTGATAGTGGTTTTAATCACTTAATCCGACCAATGTTTTATGGTTCACAACATTCGATCGACAACATCTCAAATCCTAAAGGAAAAGAACGTTTCTATTCTGTTGTAGGATACATTTGTGAAACAGACACTTTTGCGAGCAATCGTAGAATTTCAGAGATAAATGAAGGCGATGTTCTTTGTTTCAGAAACGCCGGAGCCTATTGTTTCTCGATGTCATCAAATTATAATTCAAGATATAAACCAGCTGAAGTATTATGGTTAAAAGGAGAAGGACATTTGATACGAGCTCAGGAATCATTTGAGGATTTACTACGAAACCAAATTCCTATGCCAATCAAAGCAAACACATTATAATAAATTTGAAATCCCATTTAAATGGGATTTTTTTTTATAATCATCTAGATATTTATATCTACTTTTTTTATCCCCTTATAATTTTTGTCTTTATTCTTAAAAAAAAACTTTACCTCTATTTTCTATTATTAGAATACATTTTCTTTTTTGAAGTTAATAAAGAATCTTTAGGATATAACTCTAATCCTTTATCCATAAAAAGCAGTAATTTTCTAGTACTATACTTCGCTTTCCTCAAAGCAGAAGCAGTTTTAGACCAACTTTCAGCTGAAGGACGATACTTCGAATTTAATTCGTGAATCTTCAAAATTTCGGTTGTGTCCATTTTAATTTGAGCTATATGAATAGCCGTACTAAAGAAATTTAAGTTTCGAGGACGTTTGTAAAAGGCTTTTTTTATGAAAAAGTAAGCGCTATCAATGTCGCCTTTTTGTTTAGCGATTACACTCCTATAATAATCGGAGTTTCCTACATAAGGATTAATTTTATCTGAAAGCTTATAGTGTCTAAGGGCTTCATCATATTTTTTTTCATTTAAATAGGATTTTGCAATCCTTTCTTCAAATGTGGTCGAGGTAATTTCTAAATTAGAATATTTTGGTATTTTATGAATTAAATAATTTGAAGACAAATATTTATTTTTAAAGTCGTTTTGTCTGAGTTCAAATTGTAATTGATATGATTTCAATGTATGATAAGCAAAATAAGTTGTAATAAATCCGAATAAAATTATTGGAATAAAGATTTTACTAGACACGATTTTAGGGATTTCTTTTTCTACAATTGTACCATTAAGGACACTAAAAACGAGTAAAAAAATCAAACAGATCTGCATCGTAGGCCGATAAAGTGGAAAATTAAAAAAAGCATCTATTCCGTATCCTACCAAAATAATAAAGGCTAATAGAGCAATTAATTGGGTTTCCTCTTTATGCGTTTTAACAATTTTACGAAGATTTATATAAAAAAGTGAAATAAATAAACCCAAATAAATGAGTCCATTTAAAATTCCTGTTTCTGCAATAATTTCTATAAAATCATTATGAGGATGCACGGATACAATAGAGTCATTCATAAATTTAGATTCAAACGGAATCGAATCTAGAAGCCAATTCCCAAGACCAATTCCTAAAACGGGTTGATTCTGAATTATTTGCTTTGCATTACTCCAAAACACCAACCTTTGCTGTGACGAAGAATCTTTGGAATCTTTTGAAATCTCTACTTTATCGAAACGTTTTGTGACCGATTTATAACGCTCGTTTCCGTTTTTTAGATTAGAAAAAACAGCATTGGAGGTAATTAATGCTAAAATAATAGCTAAAAAAACAAATACAATTTTTTTGACAGACTCTTTTTTATCTTTTTTAATAATTAAATATAAAATTGCAAAAGATATAATTTCTAAATTAATCCCTAAAAAAGCACTTCTTGAAGCAGTTAAAAAAACACAAGTTGAAGCTAAAAATAAGGTAACTAATAAAAACCATTTTTTCCAATCTAAAAATTGAATAAATCCATAAATTAAAAATGGAATTTTGACATTTATACTTGAAGCAAGTATGTTAACATTTCCGGTATTACCCTTTAATCCTTTTATACTATCTAAAATTGAAGATGTATTATAAAGAGTACTTAATTGTTGAAATGATTCTATAAAAACACTAATTCCGACAAGTAAAACCATATATTTTATTAAATGTAATTTATTGTAAAACAATACAATTACATTAATAAGC
>CANCPC010000044.1 GCA_947379965.1 Flavobacteriaceae bacterium
TGTAACTCCCTCCCATCACAGAGTGCATCATGCAATTAATCCTGAATACATGGACAAAAACCATTCACAAATATTTATTATTTGGGATAAATTATTTGGAACTTTTCAAGAAGAATTAGACGAAGTTCCAGCGGTCTTTGGTATTACAAGACCTGTTCAAACTTGGAATCCAATTCGCATCAATTTTCAACATCTTTGGTTGTTGATTATAGATGCTTGGAGATCTGAAAACTGGAAAGATAAATTTACAATTTGGTTTCAACCAACAGGCTGGCGTCCAGAAAATTTTGAAGCAAAATTCCCTGTAAACAAAATCAAAAATGTTTATGAATTTGAAAAATACGGAAGTAAATATCCAAAAAACATGGTGATTTGGGCAGTAACACAGACGATGATAACCTTGCTATTTATCAGCTACTTATTCAACTCAGTTGCTAATATTGGTTTACCTAATATTTTTATTTATGGTGCATTTATTTTCATAACAATATACAGTTACACGGAATTAATGGATACTAAGAAATATTCAATATATTGGGAATCAATTCGGTTTTTGTTTGGAATAGCAATAATTTTTTGGTTTGGTGACTGGTTTGGTCTGAATAGTATTATTCCTTTTGCCAATTATATTATCATTGTTTATCTCGTTTTATCGCTATTAGTAAGCTTTTATTTCGTGAGTAATAATTTCGAAAAAGACAAAATGATTTATGCAAATTCCTAAATTCAAAACATGAAATCTAAAATAGTTTCAAAAATTTATATTGTTTTTAGTGTAATTTATCTTTTAATAATTCTTTTAGGAAGAGAAGATATTGCTTGGTATTTGAAACCGTTTTTGCTACCGTTTTTGTTATTTATGACTCATACTTTCGATAATTTTGCTACAAAAAGTATCCTATTGAATGCATTACTATTTTCTTGGATTGGTGATATTGTTTTGATGTTTTCAGAAAATGGAAAATTCTATTTCATATTTGGATTAATCGCTTTTCTAATTTCCCATATTCTTTATATTTTATTGTTTAACAAACAATTAAAAATAGATAAATTAAAATTCAGTTTGTTGTTTTCAGTAGGAATATGTTTAATTATACTCTATTTATGGGTGCTACTATCGTTATTATTATCTCATTTAGGTGATTTAAAACTTCCTGTAATGATTTATGCCACAGTGATTTCTACTATGCTATTATTTGCTTTCAAGGGAAGTCTATATTGGGCAAAGCCTGCAAATGTATCGATTTTAATTGGTGCAATTATATTTGTGAGTTCAGATAGTATTTTGGCATTCAACAAATTTTACAATCCTATCGCAAATGCTTCATTTTGGATAATGTTTACTTATTTAGCAGCTCAATTCTTAATTGTAAATGGTATTTTACAATTAAACAAAAAAATCAACATTCTCTAAAAAAAGAACATTGATTTGTATAATAAACGAAAATTGAATTAATGCGGCAGTTTATCTTTTAGCAAACCATACAAAAAAGTACCGAAAAGGGCACCAAAAAGCACCAATAAAACGGGTAAAAACCCAGCTCCAAGTAAAATAAATATTGGTCCCGGACATGCCCCAACAAGTGCCCATCCCAATCCGAATAAAATTCCACCAACCCAAAAACGGATTGACCCAGGTTCTTTATCCTGAATTTCTATGGGAAATCCATGTAAATCATTAATACACTTTCTTTTAATAATTTGGATTCCTATAATACCCGTTAGGATGGCAACCATTATTATTCCAAACATGTGAAAAGATTGAAATTGGAACATTTCATAGATTCTATACCAAGAAACTGCTTCAGATTTTGTCAAAACAATTCCAAAAACAAAACCAACAAACAAATATTTTAATGCTTTCATAGTTAGAATATTAGAGGTAAAATAAAATGAGCCATGATCAATCCGCCAATAAAAAATCCGATTACAGCTTTCAATGATTTAATTTGAAGATTACTCAATCCTGCAATCGCATGTCCCGAAGTACATCCGCTTGCATAACGAGTACCAAAACCTATTAAAATTCCACCAATAGTCAATATAATAATTATTTTTGGGGATTGAAAAACGTAATTACTAAACAAAATATCAGGCAATAATTTTCCGTTTGGAGCATCAATACCTAATTGAGACAATTGAGCTATAGTTTTGGGATTAATAGCAACATTTGACGCATCGCTCATAAAATGTGAAGCAACAAAACCACCAAACATAGCCCCAATTACCACTAATAAATTCCATCGTTGCGCTTTCCAATCAAAATCGAAAAATTTCACACTCTTTCCGACTCCTGTCATTGAACATAATGTGCTTAAATTTGAAGACATTCCAAAAGTTTTTCCGAAATATATCAAGCACAACATCACCATTCCTATCAAAAATCCAGAAACATACCAAGACCAGGTTTGAAAAATTATATCCATATCATTAATTTTATTAAACAAAAATAGGAATTCTAATTTTTAAAATGAATATTTATTAAGGCATAATTATTGTTTATAGCTTCATAGGTCTTAAATTTGTTATCAAATAATAAAAATAAAATCATGAAAAAAATAGTCCCTTTTATTGCTATACTTCTTCTTTCCACTTCATGTATTAGCACTAAATCAACTTTGAAAAATGTCGATGATAATGCCCCTAGTCCCTCTTTCATCGACAACGATACATTTGCAATTTTAGAGTATAGTAAAGACAAAAAATATGGATATGACAAAGATTATCCTATTAATATATATTATGGTAGTACGGCTTACGAAACCCTAAATCAATATCGCTATTTAAATGCTTTAGCTGGTCCAAAAGGAGAAAAAATAACCTATACTAAATTAGAAAATTGTTGTCCTTTTCCAACAAAAAGGAGTGTTATGGGTGTTGGCTTACTTGATGTATACATACTAACATGGGAAGGGCAAAGTAAGCCAATTAAACTATACTTAAACATGTATGAAAAAGGAATCTTGAAGGTTCCTGTAGGACTTACCGCAAAGAAAAATTAATTTTCAATCTTAAAATCGTAAATCCTAACTATATTTGCGCTTTCAAAAACCACATTATGAACATACACAATATTCCACAAATAAAACATACTGAAAGTGGCAACTTTTTCTTGTTAGCAGGTCCTTGCGCCATTGAAGGTGAAGAAATGGCATTACGAATTGCAGATAAACTAGTTGGTATTACCGATAAATTAGAAATACCTTTTGTTTTCAAAGGTTCCTTTAAGAAAGCCAATCGCTCAAGAATTGACAGTTTCTCAGGTATTGGAGATGAAAAAGCGTTACGAATTCTTCGAAAAGTTTCTGAAACCTTCGGTGTACCTACTGTAACCGATATTCATACGAATGAAGATGCAGCTATGGCAGCTCAATATGTAGATGTTTTACAAATTCCTGCATTCTTAGTACGTCAAACCGATTTGCTTGTGGCTGCAGCGAATACAGGAAAAGTAGTAAACTTGAAAAAAGGACAATTCATGAGTCCGGAAAGCATGAAACATGCCGTTCAAAAAATATTGGATTGCAATAATCAAAACGTTATGGTTACCGATAGAGGAACCATGTTTGGTTATCAAGATATGATTGTAGACTTTCGCGGTATACCTACGATGCAACACTATGCTACCACTGTACTTGATGTCACTCATTCCTTGCAACAACCCAATCAGACTGCAGGCGTAACTGGCGGAAGACCTGATATGATTGAAACAGTTGCAAAAGCTGGAATTGCCGTTGGTGTTGATGGAATATTTATAGAAACTCATTTTGATCCCGCAAATGCAAAAAGCGATGGAGCAAATATGTTACATTTAGATTATTTTGAAGCTTTAATGACAAAGTTAGTTGCCATCAGAAAAACCATAAATCAATTTTAAATTATAAGACCTTGAAAAAAACAATTTTAGTAGCAACACTATTGATAGTAATGTGTTCAGCGAACACTTTTGCACAAGAACAAATTAAAATACAAGAAAAATATACTTCTCATAACAAAGGTAAGTTTTTTGTTTCTTGGGGAGGAAATAGAGATGTTTATTCAAAATCTACAGTGAATTTTCGTGGCTCAAATTATAATTTTACAATAGCAGACATGGTTTCACATGATAAACCAAAAGGATGGCATATTGACTATATTAATCCATTACAAATGACTATTCCTCAGACTAATCTCCGAATAGGTTATTTTATAAACGACCATTATAGTATTGCTGTTGGCGTAGACCACATGAAATATGTAATGACTACCGATCAAATTGCAAATATTACCGGCCATATCGATTATCCACTTCCTTTTTCTGGTTTATACAACAATACACCTACAGTAATGTCTGAGGCATTTTTGATGTACGAACATACCGATGGCTTAAATTATGTGAACACAGAGTTTTCGAGGCATGATGATATTTCATCAATATTCAAAATTGAAAATACCGATAAAATTCAGGTAAATTTAACTGAAGGTGTTGGTTTTGGATTATTATATCCAAAAACAAATACTACTCTTTTAGGAAAACAACGTCATGATGATTTTCATATTTCTGGATTTGGAGCTTCTTTAAAAGCGGGATTAAATATTACATTACTAAAGCATTTCTATATACAAGGAGAGCTAAAAAGCGGCTACATAAATATGCCCGATATTCGAACTACACAAAGTACCGAAGATCGTGCTTCGCAACACTTTTTGTTCTTTGAAAAAATCATCGCTTTTGGTGGTGTTTTCAAAATCTAAATAAAACTAATTAATTATAGATAAGGCTTTCATTTCTGAAAGCCTTATTTTTTATAAATTAACTTAATTATCTAAAATACCCGTTCATTTCTAGAATAAAAGATTCTATTGTTAATTTTGATAAACAAAGTATTAATAAATTCAAAAAAATATATGGTTTGAAACAAAGTAGTTCCATTTCCTGTTTTACTCAATAATATGATTTAATTTAACTCCTAAAATACTCGAATAATCGCTTTAAAAATTGATTATATTTGCATTAAACAAAGATAAAAATGCAAAATATTATTGACCGATTTATTAGTTACGTAGTCATAGATACCGAATCCGATTCGAATTCAGAAACTACTCCAAGCACAAAAAAACAATGGGTTCTTGCCGAAAAATTGGTACAAGAACTCAAAAATATTGGCATGACAGAAGTAACCATTGATGAGAATGCTTATATAATGGCAACTTTGCCTTCGAATGTGGATTATAGTGTGCCAACTATTGGTTTTATCTCCCATTTTGACACATCCCCCGATTTTACTGGAACCAATGTAAAACCGCAAATTTTTCCAAATTATGACGGAGGTGATATTATTTTAAACGCAGAACGAAACATTATTTTATCGCCTAAATATTTTAAAGATTTGTTGCAATACAAAGGACAAACCATAATCACCACTGACGGAACTACACTTCTTGGGGCTGATGACAAAGCCGGTATTACAGAAATTGTTACAGCAATGGAATTTCTGATAAAAAATCCAGAAATTAAACATGGAAAAATCAGAATTGGATTCACACCAGATGAAGAAATTGGTCGTGGCGCACATCTTTTTGATGTTATGCAATTTGATGCCGATTGGGCCTACACTATGGATGGAAGTCAAGTTGGCGAACTAGAATATGAAAATTTTAATGCAGCTGGAGCCAAAATAACTTTCAAAGGAAAAAGTGTTCATCCTGGTTATGCCAAAGGAAAAATGATCAATTCGATGCTAATCGCCAACGCGTTTATTAATAAATTACCAAAAGATGAAATACCTCAAGAAACAAAAGGCTATGAAGGATTTTTTCATATTCATCATTTGTCAGGAAGCATAGAAGAAACCGTTTTAGAACTCATAATTAGAGACCATAGCAAGAAAAAATTCGAAAAACGTAAAGAACTAATTGCCAAAATATCGAATAAAATCAATAAAAAATTTGGTGAACAATTTGGCGAAAATATTGTGATAGTCGAAATCAAAGACCAATATTACAATATGAAAGAAAAGGTATTACCAGTAAAACATATTGTAGATATTGCCGAAAATGCCATGAAAGAACTAGGAATTAAACCATTAATAAAACCCATACGTGGGGGGACTGATGGTTGTCAGTTATCCTATAAAGGCTTACCTTGTCCTAATATTTTTGCTGGAGGACATAATTTTCACGGTAAATACGAATATGTTCCTGCAGAAAGCATGCAAAAAGCTGTTAAAGTAATTATTAAAATTGCCCAACTAACCGCTTTAAAACGCAAATAAAAGATCAAAAAAACCGCAAACTCGCAAATTATCTATATTAATAGTAATGATAAAATTTGCAAATTTGCGGTTATAATTTATAACCTAATAACTAGAATTATTTTTTATTCAATGATGCGCTCATTTCCATAGAAATTGCAGAACGCTCCATTTTTAATTTACCAGCCATAGTTTCAATAACAACAGTTGCGTCAGATAATTCAACAACTTTACCGTGAAGACCACTTTTTGTAATGATTTTATCACCTACTTTCAAAGCGTTTTCAAATTCTTTTTCTTGTTTAGCTCTCTTTTGTTGTGGTCTAATCATAAAGAAATAGATTACCACAAACATTAGTAAAAACGGTGCAAATTGACTTAATTGTCCCATAATTTTGTTTTGATTTTTAATTTTTAATTTTTTTTACATTAATCCACGTCCAGCTTTCAAAATTCGGTTACTGGATTGTAGTTCTTTCACTAAGTTATCCAAAATGCCGTTGATAAAAATACTACTTTTTGGAGTAGAATATTCTTTGGCCAATTCTAAGTATTCATTCAAAGTCACTTTTATAGGAATAGATGGGAATTTTAAAAATTCACAAATTGCCATTTTTAGAATTATGGTATCAATTTCGGCAATTCTTTCACTATCCCAATTAGGTGTTTTATCAATATATTCTTTTCCTAATTCAGACTCATTCAAAACTGTTTTTCGAAACAAATCCTTGACAAAATCTCTATCTTCGTTATCTTTGAATAATTTAGAAACCCTGAAATTACCCTCATCAACTTGTTTTATAGCTTTTAGTTGCTTGATTATTTCTGTGTTTACTAGCGGAATATCATCGATCCAAGTCAACTTATTATCTTCAAGATATTCGTATAATTTCTCGTTAGTTACAATAACATCCATAAACAAATTGACTATGAATTCCCTATCTTCTTCAAAGCTATTAATAGTATTACTCATGTATGTTGAGTATAATTCGCTTTTCTTGACATCTTCTAAAAGTATTAAAATATAATCGTCATTTAATGTCCAATTGTTTATTTTACGATTTTCTAATGCAATGCTCAAAGAATTATTCTCTGAAAGAATTTGAAAAACACTGTTTTTAATGAACTTTTCGTTGGGTTTGCGCTCTTGGGGAGTTGCAAGATGTTTCTGGCTTGATTTATGCAAAAATAGTATTTCTTTTTTACAAATTTCAATCAACGAAGAAAGCATAATAAGGTATAAATCCTGAATAGCATCAATACTATAAAAAAGAAATTTTTCTTCTTTTTCTAAATCATCCGACCCATTTTGATGCATCGCATATATGGATTGCATAACCTTAACGCGAATATGTCTTCTATTTACCACCTTATAAGAACTTTAATTATTAAGTTTGCAAAAATAAGGATTTCATTGTTTAAAATAAAATTAAAAGACCAAAAAATAATGTATTATAAACTAACTTTGCCTTCTAGTTAAGTGGAATTAGAAATATAATGTATTAACTATAATTTCATTGTTAATAATTAGATTTGGTACAAATCAAAATAAAATAAAGCTTCAAAAATAAATCAGACATGAAAGAATTAAGGTATTTAAATAAATATTTTGTTAAATATAAATACAGCTTTTTACTAGGTATTCTTTTTACCATAATTGCCCAAATTTTTTCTTTGTTTACACCAAAATTAATTAGTAAATCATTTAAAATAATCGAAAGCTTTTCAAAAGATAATTCTATAACTAAATCAGTTATTCAACAGGAATTAATTTCAAATATTTTATTGATAATTGCCACAACAATTATTGCAGGTTTTCTCTCCTTCATGATGCGTCAAACGTTAATTGTAATGTCTCGCCATGTAGAGTTCGATTTAAAAAATGAAGTTTTTAAACAATACGAAAATCTTTCTCAGAATTTTTACAAACAAAACCGAACCGGGGATTTAATGAACCGTATCAGTGAGGATGTATCTAAAGTCCGAATGTATGTAGGCCCTGCGGTAATGTATTCCATAAACACCTTTATACGTTTTACCATTGTGATTGTTTACATGTTTAATGTATCACCACGACTCACATTATTCACCTTACTACCTTTACCTTTATTATCGTATGCAATTTTCAAATTAAGTTCGGAAATCAATAAGAGAAGTACGATTTTTCAACAGTATTTATCAAAAGTTTCTAGTTTTACCCAAGAAATATTTTCGGGAATACGAGTTATAAAAGCCTATTCATTAGAAAATCAACATCAAAAAAATCTTGAAGTATTAGCAGAGGAAAGCAAAACCAAAAGTATGAGTTTGTCAAAAATACAAGCATTGTTTGGTCCTTTAATGATTGCTTTAATAGGAATTAGCAATTTAGTTGTTATCTATTTTGGAGGATTAATGTATATTGAAGGAACCATAAAAAGCATTGGAACAATTGCCGAATTTATATTATATGTCAACATGCTAACATGGCCAGTAGCATCACTAGGATGGGTTTCATCTATGATTCAAGAAGCTGAAGCTTCTCAAAAACGGATCAATGAGTTTTTGAAAATTGAACCCGAAATTAAAAATAAAAACCCTAATAAATCTGCTATTGAAGGTGGTATTTCATTTGAAAACGTGAGCTATACTTATGAAGATACGAATATAAAAGCATTAGATAATGTGACATTTACGGTACATAAAGGCGAAACTTTAGCAATTTTAGGAAAAACAGGTTCAGGAAAATCAAGTATTATTTCACTAATATCGCGTTTGTACGATGTAACCCAAGGAAAAATTACGATCGATAAAAACGAAATTAGTACTGTTAATTTATTCGACTTGAGAAATAGTATTGGAATAGTTCCGCAAGATGCGTTTTTGTTTTCAGATTCCATCAAAAACAATATCAAGTTTGGCAAAGAGAATGCAACCGATGAAGAGGTGATTTGGGCAGCAAAAAGCGCAGAGGTTCATACTAACATTATAGGTTTCAACAAGCAATATGAAACGATTTTAGGTGAAAGAGGAATCACACTTTCTGGAGGGCAAAAACAAAGAGTTTCCATCGCAAGAGCTATTATAAAAAACCCTCCTATTTTACTTTTCGATGACTGCTTATCGGCAGTTGATACCGAAACCGAAGAAGCAATTTTGAATAACCTATATGAAATTTGTAAAGACAAAACTACTATAATTGTAAGTCACCGGGTTTCTTCAGCTAAAAACGCTGATAGGATTATCATTATCGACGATGGAAAAATAATTGAACAAGGTTCTCATAATCAATTGATAAATCAAGAAGGCTATTATGCTGCCTTATATTTGAAACAACTTTCTGAAAAAGAATTGCAATAATTGTTGTGTAATAAATATATTTTTTAGATTTTTGAATTCTGCTTAACGAAATAAAATTGACAGAAAAGATTATGAGAGAAAATGATATGTTAGAAAAAGAAGAGATATTTTCGAAAGTTTTAAGAGCTGGAAGAAGAACTTATTTCTTTGATGTAAGAGCAACCAAAGCAGATGATTATTATATTACCATCACCGAAAGCAAAAAATTCACAGAAGCGGATGGTTCGTTTCATTTTAAGAAACATAAAATTTATTTGTATAAAGAAGATTTCTCTGCTTTTGGAGAAATACTAGAAGAAATGACTTCCTATGTTTTGAATCACAAAGGCGAAGAAGTAATCTCCGAAAGACATCAAAAAGATTTCAAAAAAGAATACTCTTTTGAAAAATCAGAGGAAGAAGATATTCCGAAATCGTCAACATTCACTGATATCGAATTTGATGATATTTAATATTTATAATACAACCAAAAATAACTAACCAAAACAACCAGTCCAAAAGTCGAAAGATTTTTGGACTTTTTTTAAGAAAAAAACGCAAAATGAAAATTAACATACTAATTCTTCCGGGACTTGGTGACTCTGATGCAGATCATTGGCAAAGTTATTGGTTAAATAAATTTGATACTGCTACAAAATTAGTTCAAGAAAATTGGGATGAACCAAAACTAGTTGACTGGCTAAATGAGTTAAAAAAATTCATAAAAAAAATAGACTCACCTACTATTCTTGTAGCGCATAGTCTAGCTGTACCATTGGTAATGCATTGGGCATCTGCCAATAATAACCTTCATATTATTGGTGCATTATTAGTGGCTCCTGCAGATGTTGATTCTCCTGAACACACGCCACAAGTAATTCGGAATTTCTCACCAATACCAATCCATAAACTTCCTTTTCCATCATTTGTAGTTTGCAGTGAAAATGATCCATTTATTGACATAAAAAGAGCTGAATATCTAGCTAAAAAATGGGGAAGCGACTTCGTAAACATCGGTCAAAATGGACATATTAACTCCTATTCGAAATTAGAATATTGGGAAGAGGGACAACTGATTTTACAGCAATTAATCAATAAAATCGAGGGATAAGGTTAATTACTAAAGTTAAATTTCAAAAAAATAGATAAAAAAAAATCCCAAAAGATTTAAACTATTGGGACTTTAAAAATAATTATTTTTTATTCTTTCCAAAATTGTATTTCACTTTCTCTACCACTTGAACTTTTGGAGCTGGTTTTTTAAAAGGTTTCTTTTTAAGGGCAGAACTGGATTGTCCAGGTTTCTGATCTGCTCTAGCTCTCTCTGCATCTTTAGGTTTTGCATTGAATTCCGCTCTATCTGAAGCACCTTCTTTTACTGGAATCTGTGCTTTATGTTTTGCTAAAATAGTTGTTGGATTTTTCGGATTTTCTTTGGTTCCACGAAGGTGAATAACTAATCCATTTAAGAAATTACGTAATACTTGGTCTCCACACTCTACATAATTTTCATGATTTTCTGCTCTAAAAAAAGCGCCTAATTCTGATTTTGAAATTCTAAAATCTACTAATTCTAGTATTTCAACTATTTGATCATCTCTCAACATCAATGCCACGCGAAGTTTTTTGAATATATCGTTGTTTGTCATTTTAAAATAATTATTATTAAAGTTACTGTTTTGAAACAAGATTTAAAAAAGCCAAAGATACGCTTTTACAAAACCATCTCGCCACAATTTTTCGTTATGTTGTCCCCCTTTGACAATTTTAGTTTTTGTCATATTGTTACAATCGCATCGTTTTTGAGCAATTAATTTGTCCATTTTATATATATCTAAAACCATGTCTTCGCTTTCATTATCGCCACACAGAAAGTAAATTTTTGATGATAATTTCGCAGTATTTTCCATAAGCACATAAATTTCGGGATTTATCCAAAAAGAAGGCGAAAAAACAGCAGCTCTCCCAAAAATGGCCGGGAATTTCAGTACAGCATAATACGAAACTAAACCACCAAGTGAACTTCCCATAATCCCGGTGTTTTTAGTATTCCCTTTGGTTCTGTATTTCAAATCTATTTCTGGTTTTAGTGTTTTTACAATAAACTCAAGATAATTATCAGCATTTCCACCACCATATTTTTCGTTTTTGAACGGGGTAAGTTCCTCAATTCGTTTCTCGTTACCGTGCTCTATTCCAACGATAATAACTTGCGCATTAAGGCTGTCTAATTTTTCATCTATATTCCACTCACCCAAATAAGAAGTTTTGTTATCGAAAAGATTTTGAGCATCGTGCATGTATATCACAGGGAATTTTTTATTAGAAGTGCTATAATTCTTAGGTAAATAAATCCATATTTTCTTAGTAGTTTTTAGTTGTGGTGCTAAAATTCTAAAAGTAGATACTTGCTTTGAAGCTGTACTTTGCTGAGAAAAAAGCTGAAAGGAAGTGATAAATAACAAAAAAAGGAATTCTATTCTTTTAGTCATAATTGTTTTTTTTAATTTTTAAAATTATGACAATTGTTCCTGCAAAGATTTTATATCATCTCGTAATTTTGCAGCTTGCATAAAATCTAAATCTTTTGCAGCTTTTTCCATCGATTTTCTTTTTTCACGAATAATTTTTTCAATATCTGATTTCGAAAGATATTCTGTACTTGGCTCAGCAGCAATTGATGTTGAATACCCCAATTCAAAATCAGCTAAAGGATTTTTAGTAAAGGCGCTTTCTATTTTCTTATTTAAAGCTTGAGGAACTTGATTATTTGATGTGTTAAAATTAATTTGTTTGTTTCTTCTATAATTTGTTTCGTCAATAGTTTTTTGCATACTGGCAGTAATTTTATCAGCATACATAATAGCTTTTCCATTGAGGTTTCTCGCAGCACGACCAATTGTTTGAGTAAGCGAACGATGGCTTCGTAGAAACCCTTCTTTATCGGCGTCTAGAATAGCAACCAAGGAAACTTCAGGTAAATCTAATCCTTCACGCAATAAGTTCACTCCAATTAGAACATCGAAAATTCCTTTTCGCAAATCTTGCATTATTTCTATACGCTCTAAAGTATCCACATCCGAATGAATATATCGGCAACGAATAGCCACTTTTGTTAAGTATTTTGCTAATTCTTCCGCCATTCTTTTCGTCAAAGTTGTAACCAAAACCCGTTCATCAATTTCAGCTCTAGCCTGAATTTCTTCAATTAAATCGTCAATTTGATTTAAACTTGGGCGTATTTCGATAATAGGATCCAATAATCCAGTTGGGCGAATCACTTGCTCTACATATACTCCATCGCATTTATGTAATTCATAATCGGCTGGTGTTGCTGACACAAATAGAACTTGGTTTTGCAAAGCTTCAAATTCCTCAAATTTCAACGGACGATTGTCCATTGCAGCTGGAAGTCTAAAACCATATTCCACCAAGTTTTCTTTTCTGCTTCTGTCGCCGCCATACATCGCGTGAACTTGCGAAAGCGTTACATGACTTTCGTCTACAACCATCAAGTAGTCTTTTGGAAAATAATCTAATAAACAAAACGGTCTTGTGCCAGCTTGTCGCCCATCAAGATAACGTGAATAGTTTTCGATTCCAGAGCAATAACCGAGTTCTCGAATCATTTCTAAATCGAAATTGGTGCGTTCTTCCAATCGTTTTGCTTCGAGATGTTTCCCCGTTTCTTTGAAGTAATCGACTTGTTTGACCAAATCTTGTTGAATTTCCCAAATCGCATTTTGTAAAACATCGGGAGAAGTCACAAACATATTTGCCGGATAAATCGTGAGTTGCTCGTGTCTTTCGATCACTTTAGAAGTCTTAACATCGAAAGCTTCAATTTCTTCAATTTCATCACCAAAAAAATGAATTCGATACCCATCATCAGCATAACTCGGATACACTTCGAGCGTATCGCCTTTGATTCTGAAATTTCCAGGGTTGAAATCAGCTTCGGTTCTAGAATATAAACTTTGAACCAAACTATGCAATAATTTGGTACGGGAAATAACTTGGTTTTTCTCAATCGCAATCACATTTTTCTGAAATTCTACAGGATTTCCAATACCGTAAATACACGAAACGGACGCCACGACTATAATATCTCTTCGTCCTGAAAGAAGAGAGGATGAAGTGCTAAAACGCATTTTTTCCAACTCTTCGTTGATAGATAAATCTTTCTCGATAAAAACGCCAGAAACAGGCATAAAAGCTTCGGGTTGGTAATAATCGTAATACGAAACGAAATATTCCACAGCATTATTCGGAAAAAATTGCTTGAACTCCGAATACAATTGCGCCGCCAAAGTTTTGTTATGTGCCAAAATCAATGTTGGTTTTTGCACTTCTTGAATAACATTTGCAACCGTAAAAGTCTTTCCGGAACCAGTAACACCCAATAAAGTTTGATAGCGTTCGCCAGCTTCAATACCTTGAGATAATTTTTCTATGGCTTGTGGCTGGTCACCTTTAGGCTGATAATCGGATACAACTTGGAATTTCATTTGATAGGATTCAGAAATGCAAAGTTACAAAGGAATTCAATAAAAATAAGTTTAGAAAAACTTAAAAATTGAACTTTGCAAAGTCACCGACTTTAAGGTTGAATTGGTCAATCTGTGACTGAAATAAAAAGGAGTAATCTTAAAAATAATCTATTGAAAACCAAAAAAACTACCTCAAAGTCGGGGAGAATTTGCGGAGCTATAGTTTCATTTTATTAGATAATATGTGAGAATTTAATTTACAAAAAAAATATCCTTAAAAATATAAATTTTAAAAACTAAACTAAAAAATAGTCTTTTCAATTTCAAATTTCCAAGCTTTTTGTTGCGTTTCGGATTGAAAAGTCCAAGCTAAGATACGGCTTTTTTTTTGGCCTTGAGCCATATCAATCGTTTTTACTTCGACAACATTTACTTTGTTCAAAGTTTTGTATAAACTTGACAAATTTTCTTTTTTGGAAACTAAAGTGGTAAACCAAAGACATTGCATCGGATATTTGGCACTTTCGAAAATCATTTCAGTAATGAATCCCAATTCGCCACCATCGCACCATAATTCGGCATTTTGACCACCAAAATTTAGAATTGGATTTTTGGTTCTTGTATTTTCTAAGTTATTTAATTTGCGAATCGATGCTTTTGAAGCTTCTTCCTTAGAATTATGAAAGGGAGGATTACATATTGTAAGCGAAAAATGATCTTCGGCAGTTATTATATTTTTAAAAATATAACGGGATTCAGTTTGCAATTGCAAACTGATGAAGTCCATTAGTTGTGGATTGTCTTTGATGATAGTCTTGCAATTTTGAATGGCTTTTTCGTCAATTTCAGTTCCTACAAATGACCAACCATAAACATAATTTCCTAATATTGGATAAATACAATTGGCTCCAATACCGGTGTCTAAAACTTGTACATTTTCGCCTTCTGGAATAATTCCATTATTACTTAAAGCCAATAAATCTGCGATATAATGAATGTAATCTACGCGACCTGGAATGGGCGGACAAAGATAATTTTCTGGAATATCCCAATTCTGAATACCGTAATTAGCTATTAATAATGATTTATTAAGTGCTTTTACGGCTTGTGGATTACTGAAATTTATAGTTTCGATTTCGTGTTCATTCACTAAAACGAAGGGTTTCAATTCGGGATTTATTGCAATTAATTCATTGAAATCATAACCCAATCGATGTAGATTTCTAGGGTGTAAATTAGTCTTTTCGTCAATTGATTTAGGTATATTTCTCTGCATTTCGGTGCAAAGGTACGCAATCCATTTTTGTTAAAAAACTGATATTGAGTTTAAGCTCTTCAAATTTCAGAATGCAGAATGTAGATTTCAGATTTGTGTTGAAAGATGAAATATTTACAATTTTGTCATTCCGTAGGTATCTCAAGAAACAAAATATTTATTAAGATTTTTGAATGATGATTAACAATTTTAGATTTCAGATTTGGTATTGATAAAAATACAAATTGCTGATTTAATTGAATTTAAAGATCTGCAATTGTTTAATCCCAACATTCCATCATCAACAAATCACCTTTATCATGTTCGATCCTTACTAATCCGTCCTGCTTTACATGATTACTGCTTCCGGTTCTATATCCGATAGATAATGTGTCATTTTCTAATGGATAAAACAAATTTTTAGAATGTATTCCAGTTACATTTCCAATGGGAATAAGAGATATAGGTGTATTGGCGGAATACCATTTTTCGAATTTTTTTGGTAATAAAAACACTTTCGAATGGTCGTCTAAAACTACTATTTTTAATAAATCTCGGTATCTACTTATATTTGTAATATTGGTTATGGTATGATCAGCTCGTTTTCCGGTGGCCCAAACGACGTTTACAGCGGGAATTTTTCTTTCTATAAGATAATCGAAAGCCTTTTCTAAATCCGTTTTATCTTGATTAGGTGTATGAACTATCTCTAAAGGATATTGTTTTTCTTTATAATAATTAGGATCGAAACCACAATCGAAATCGCCCAATAACACATCGACTTTTATACCTAACTCCAAAACACGATCTATGGCCGAGTCTAGTACGATTACTAATGGTGACCATTCTAATAATTGTCCTAATAATTCAAAATTACAAGAAGCACCATTAGCGATTATTAATGCTGGCTCTTGGTCGTCTCGAACGATGTGATGTGAGGACATATTTAATTAGGAATTAGCATTTTAGGATTGCAAATATAGTGAATCATTATCCGTAATATTCAATTCGGAATTAATACCTAATCGTTATTGAACTACATAATTTTGTGTATCAACTTCGCTAAGTGAAAAATAACCAAGAGCAAAATTATCAAAATTGGTGTTATTAATTATATTACCGCGCACAGTTGCTGGGGGCGATTGAAATGGACTACCATTGTTACTTCCGGCAATACTAACTAAAATACTCATATAACTGTAGTAAGCTTGAGAAATTCCGAAATGACTTATTACTACTTTATCACCTACTTTTACATCTTTATTTCTGGAAAGACTAAAGAATTCGTTACCTTGAAAAAAAGTATCTTTATCTACATAATAGTTTGATTTGACCTGATTAGAATAAACATGTTTAAAAAGATAAAAATTATTCTCGGGAGCAGGATCGTTATAAAAACTTTTGATTTCTATAGTATTACCAGCAAATCCACCTTGATTGTTTTGAACAATTTTTGTTATAGGAGCTACTGATTTTAAAGATTCCGTGGCGGTATAGGTCTGACCATTAGTAATAACTGTAAGATGGTAAGTTTCGTTTATTACGGGTATAAAATTGTCACATTCATATTGACCTGTATTTGGTTTTTCAATAAAATTAAATTTAGTATTTGAACTGTTTGAAATAAATACGGTTGCTCCAGAAACAGTTGGAATTGCATTGTTATAAAAATCGGAAGTTGTTGTTAATTTTATGATTTGAACGTTTCCTAAAGTACCTTTTTGCCAGTTTATTGCAGCCTCAATAACTAGTTTAGGCGAAGCAGTATTCAAATTTACATTGATAACATCTTCACAACTGTTGAATAAAATGGCAACTATTAAAACGAAAAAGAGTTGTATTTTTCTCATCTTTATTAAAATTTAAAATTATAACTCACCGCAGGAACCATACCAAAAATAGAGGTTCTTACCGCTTCATTTTCTCCTGTATCCATATTTTGTTTGAAATTAATAGAAGCTGCATTTTTTCTATTATAAAGATTATATATACTAAAAACCCACTCACTTTTCCAATTTCGATTGTCATTTTTATGAGGTGTCAATGTTGCCGAAACATCTAAATGATTGTAGGAAGGTAGTCGGTTCTCATTTCTCAATCCATAACTCGGAACCGAGATTCCTAGATATTGATATTGTCCGTTTGGGTAAGTTACGGGTTGACCGGTTTGAAAAATAAAATTAGAACCAAAAGACCATTTTTTATTTAGATAATAAGAACCTGTAACGGCAATATTATGTACTTTGTCATATACTGAATTATACCAACTCCCCTTATTTATTCCTGTTTCGCTAGTTGTTCTTCCAGGTGTTTGTTGTTGTGATTTAGATAATGTATAAGAAATCCATCCATTAAATCGACCTTCATTTTTACGAAGCATTATCTCTAAACCATAAGATTGCATCTTACCATTCAAAATAACTTGTTCTATAGCATTATTAGCAACTAAATTTGCACCATCAATGTAATCGAGTCTATTTTTTTCTTTTTTGTAATAGGTTTCAACTTCAAGGGAATAAAGATTGTCTTTAAAATTTCTAAAATATCCAAATGCAACTTGATCCCCAATTTGTGGTTTTATATAATTATCACTTGGTGTCCAAACATCTAAGGGAGTTGGCGACGAGGTGTTCGATATCAGTTGTAAATACTGTACCATCCGATTATAACTCGCTTTAAAGGATTGATTTTCATTTAGTTGATACCCCAATGAAAATCGAGGTTCTAGATTATCATAACTTTGTATGACCTGGTTATTGTTGTAAAATTTTGTTCCATTAGGAGTTGCTTTTTCATAAATCTGCAATTGCGGATTAAATGTAACAGGATTATTATTTGCATAAAGATTTACAGTTGATTGTCCAAGTCGGTAAAACAAACTATATCTTAAACCATAAGCAAGTGTTAATTTCTTAGAAATATCTTGCTCAGCATTAATATATAAAGCGGGTTCGAATGCGAATTTTTTATCTAATTGCTGAAAATTTATTCCTGATGTTAAGTTTGATGGCTTTATGGTTCCAGGATTGAAATCGT
>CANCPC010000045.1 GCA_947379965.1 Flavobacteriaceae bacterium
GAAACATTATTTACTTGGATTAAATTAGCATTGTTTTCTACAATAACACCTGATGAACCTGCATTATTGATTATCTCATTTACTACAGTCAAATTAGTACCACTAGAAATTGTTAATATACCCGAATTTATTGTTAGCTTTTTTGCAGTAAATGCTCCATTGCCAGTACTAGATGAAGTATTGTAATCCCCATTCACAATAGCCTCCATATCACTATTGGGAACTCCATTAGACCATGAAGATCCATTCCATTTTGTAATTGAAGAATCTAAAGTCAAAATTCCATCCTCCATCATAAATTCATAATTAGTCGCAGTCATAGTACCTCGATTTATCACAATAGGATTGGTTCCTCCAACTGAATTATTTCCTGTTGTTGAAAATGTAGGAGTACCAGTAATAACAGATGCATTTTGACTGTTTTTGAATCCCGTTGTAGTATAAGTAAAAGTGGGGTTAGGATCGTTAACTGGTATGATTTTATCATCGGCTGTAACAGTCAAAGTAGCCTTTGGACAAACCACAAGCAATTGAGTGGCAGGTGCAGCGGCGGCATTTGTTCCAATTCCCATTTCAAATGCAGAAATAAACGAATACCCTACACCCTTGATTGTAACAGTACTTCCACTTACCGTTGCTACGGCGGTATTAGAACTAGTATAAGTGACTGAACCCGAACTTGCAGTAGCATTTAGCACGAAAGTTGTATCACCATATC
Organism: Flavobacteriaceae bacterium; assembly: GCA_947379965.1. Lineage (GTDB taxonomy): Bacteria > Bacteroidota > Bacteroidia > Flavobacteriales > Flavobacteriaceae > Flavobacterium. Next base: position 719 of record CANCPC010000045.1, read on the forward strand.
CTTTCACTGGAATATCAGGAAAATTTATATTTTGCACCGTTTGTGCCGAAACAAAAGAGAAGCAAAAAAGAAAAAATAAGATACCTCCCAACTTTTGAAAAGTAAACACAATAAATATCGTACTATTTGATTTTTTCATTTAATCTATATTTTTATTAAGTGAGACTTAGAAAAACTAAGCGTATTTATGAACCGTAAACACCCGAAATAGATGGATTTACTTTGTAATTTGATGGTAACGATTTTGAAATACGATAAAAATCTAAATACAATCCAACACTAGAAGAGGGAAAATTGTTAAAAGTAGGAATGTCTTTAAAAACTTGAGACGATGGTAATAAATTAAAATCAAAATTCGCTTCGTTTCTAAATTTCAAATTCATAGTATAATAGGTTTTATTAGAAACATCTAAAATAGCTCCTAAACTTGCATCTACATTTGTATAAGGAACAGCATTACCAACTGAGACATTATTTAAAGCTTTTGCTCCTGTATAAGCAATTGCCAACTGAAAACCATTACGACATTTATAAGCTATATTATTCTGTACATCTTGATTCCAACCGGTACGAAACAAAAAAGCACGGTTAACCTGATAAGCCATGTTAGAATAAACTTTGTCATCAGTACCATAATGATCAAAATAAATACCATCGCCTTGCAAGGAATTATGCATTAGATTGTACCTTAATATATTCCCTCCATTACCATTTTGAGCAGTAAAACAGTAAAAAGCGCCCATATCATCCGAATATTTTGAGGTACGAAATACATCATTGTATTCAAATAGGTTATTTGAACCCCCGTGCAAAACTCCTGCATGTGGACAATCATGAATTAAGTTATGATCTGCTTTTGCCCCAAAAAGTGCAATATCTTTGTATGCAAGGTTTATTGACGCAGCATATATATTATTAAGGCAACCAAAATTATAAATATGACAATTAGTAACAAAATGATTTGATGGAGAACTCACTGAACCAGATGCTCCAATCAAAACTCCAGATGCACCTAAATCATAAAGATTAGAACTTAATACACCGCAACCGGATCCACCATTAATAACTACAGCATCATATTCAATATCGTGGATAATACAACCAGTTACTTTAACATTAGTGCAATTGGTCATTTTAAATGCATTTCCCAAATTATTTGCTACTTCCAACCTAATGAATTGTAAATAACTTGCACCATTAATATCAAACATAGGGCTTTTATTATCTGAAACACTTAAATTAGAACTCGTTATTACATCCGGGGCATAGTAATACATTTTCCTATCCAAAGCATCAATACACCATTCACCAGGCTTATCTATCTCTTCTAATAGATTGACCACATAATAGGGTTCATGACCAGACCCTAGTGGAAGATGATACTTATTACCAATGGTAACTCCTGGCGACATTGTAATAGTATTCCCGCTGATTGCATTAACTTTTAGTGTTGTAATTTGCCAATTCACTCGCCAGTATCCTTTTAAAAATACGCCATGTGGTATTGCAGCAGCCCATGCGGCTTCTCGCCCAGAAACCATATTCATTTTTGAATCATAGAGCTCAGAAGTAGAGGTCTTAAATTGAAAAACACTTGCTGTAGTCGAATTTCCACCATCAACTACTTTTTTAACTTCCATATAATTAGGAAAATCGTTAGGAAAACGAGCTAGTTTTTGTCGAGCACCATTCCAATAAACACCAGGAAGGTTAGTAAATTGATAAAACCCATTATTAACATCATCTATTTTATCTGGCATCAAACCGGTTACAGCCATAGCAAGATTTGACAATGCACATTCTTTAACTTGGCTAGATGAAACCGCAGGATTCAGTCGTGAGACATCACCACTATAATTTACCCAATTAGATGAAGTTACCGATTTTGCTCCAGATAAAATTACGTTTTCATCCGTAAATGCTCTATAAATAATTGGTTTTCCTATTGAGCCTCCATCTGTACTACTTATAGAAAAAGTGGCAGGAATAGAATAGGTACCTCCTCTTACCCATATAGTGACTCCATTAGAACTAGAGGCTTTAATGGTATTTACATATGTTTTTGCTTTTAAAAGAGTTGCAAAAGGTTTGTCTATTGTTCCAGTTCCTGTAAGATCGTTTCCAGTTGTAGCAACATAAACATTTTTATCAGTCAGGATTTCAGGTCCCCAACCTAGATCTGTATTCTGAGCTTGTATTGACAAAAATGCAATCAGTAATACTAATATAAATGACTTTTTCATAAAAAATATTTTTGTTTAGTAGTTAAAATTCTCTTTACTCTATCTTTAAAATTGAATTCGGAAGTAGTAAAGAGTCTATTACTTTATTTTATTTTCTTAATATTAAAATCTTGTTTAACGATTTCTGCCATTTTAATTTTTGGCTCAACAGAACTTCCCCACTGCCAAGCAGCTACAGTGACAGTGATTGGAAATTTACTTTTTGGAGGAATTTTTGTGAAAATTAATTTATCATTTTCTATAATCGCCGGACCGGCAACAACATAATAATTAACTTGCAATCCAGCATCTGAACTAGCAACAAGTTGAATAGATTTTGTTCCAACAGCAACATCTTCAATTTTGTCAAAAAATATTTTTTGATTTTTTCCTGTATTATTTTTTGGTATCGTTAGTCCTCCAGGCTGAAAAACTGTTCGAACTGTGTCATTACCATATTGTCGAACTCCCAAATAACTTGTCATACTAGGATACATACGATCCAGCGAAACTTGAAATTGGTTTTTTCCAATAGGTTTAAATTGTCCACATAACCATTCTAATGTGGGTTCATTATTTGTTTTTTCTAATTTTTCTCCTGCACCAACAACAAAATTTGATGGTATTTGATCAAGCATTACGGGCTTAAAACTGAATGTAATGCCATCAGAACCCATATCAGTGGGAGTCAATTTTGAAATTCCATTGAAAGTAAATGGCGCTACATTTCCACTACCATCAACGAATGCAGGAAGCTGAGTAGATGCTTTCCAGTTGATTCGGGCAAATGATTGTGCTTCAACAGCACTTTCTTTGTCAAAAAACCAAGGCAAACCAGTCTCATCATATTTAGCATTTAAATAAGCTACTACAGGTTTATCATAACTATCCGAAATTGGCATAGAAGCTAGGAAGCCATTTTTGATTTGAACAGGCTTAAGAGTTGGACTACCATCCTCTGAGAGACGAAATTTTGAAACCAAATCAATGTATTTTGCAAAATAATTAACTAATTTTTCAGAACAATCGAAATGACCACTAGATCCGTCAATAATATAGCTCAAAGGCCAATTTGGATTGTTTTTTCTTTCTTTTTCAATTTTTTTATAGGCTCCCTCAACATCGTTCCAACGTGTTCGAATATCAATTTTCTCTTGCCCCCATTCTTGTGATGTCCCAAAAGCAACTAAAGTAGGAACCTCTCGATTTTTAGGAGCTAAATGATTATTTTTTATAAATATTCCGGCCATACATCTTTCAGGGATCTGCTCCAATAATGCATCTACCATCAATAAATGTGCTGATTCCCCCATAGGTAACCACGGAACTGTAGCTACTTCTGGATAACCCGATTTTTCCGCCAATCCGTTAAGCAATTCTTGTAAAAAATTCACAGTAGTTTTATACTCTAAAGCCATATTTAAGGCTTGACCATCATTTGTTGTACTCTTTTTGAAATTCATAAAAGAGGGTGTACTCCATATAATTCCTAGATTATTATCTGCACATACTTGACGGATGGCTTTATGCCCTACCAGCATGTGTTCTGGCACATTAGCACCCATAATCAATAAGCCACGTAACTGTTTACAACTTTCTGGAATCCACAAATAAAGTGACGCATTCGATGGTACACCATCAGCCCATTCCTTGCAAGTTCCCGTTTGAACATACTGAAATACTTGATTCACTGGAGAACGATTGGATTCGATAGTAACTGTTTTATTATTTTGAGCTAATGTAAATCCACATAAAAAAAACAAAACATAACCTAAAAATATATATTTTTTCATACTTACTCTTAAAAAAACAATTAAAAAAATTATTCATTTTTTAAAAACAAAGACAGTTTTAAACTGTCTTTTTAGTTTATCAATCAAATACAACTAATAACAAGACATTCTAAGTTTGTTTTGATTTGTTAGTAATATAAATGACTAACTATTTTGATGCAATACTATTTTAAAAAAAAACTGATGGTGAAAGTTTCACATCCATTATTGAACCCTATTTACTCTTATTTTACAGCAACGAAAGAAACATCATCTACCCAAAAGGTCTTAGGATAAGGTCCTTCAGGAAGTTTTTTGTTATTGTTAGGTCGAATTGAAATGCGCATCAATTCTAGCTCTTCTGGTAACCAGCCGCTAATATCAACATTAAACTTAAATTGTTTCCACTGAGTAGAAGTTGTAAAATTACCAGTAAAAGGCTCAACTCCATTATTACTACCCAGTTGATTTCCTCTCAATACGTCAATAGCAATTGGGGTTCCGTCTTTATCTGATTTAGCCCAAAAGCTAACTTCATAAATTCCTCCAGATACTCCTGTAATAGTTTGAAATAACCTAATATCATTTCGGTTAGTTTGACGAACTATATCTATTTTAAGTGAACTATTGCCTGATTTTTTATCAACTGTTGTAAATTCGGAAGTTCCTTCACAACATCCATTTCCACATCCTCCTAATGAAAATGCAACAAACCATTTTCCATTATTAGAAAATTTATTAGGTCCGCTATTGGTTATTACATAATTATTGGCAGGAGTTTCAAAGCCACCATCACGAAGCAAATTAGTCTGAGCAGAAATCGAAGTTACTGCGATAAAAAAAGTGGCAATAAAAATTTTTGTTTTCATAAAGTTAATTTTTGGTTGTTAATAATTCCATTTAATATGCGATAACGATATATTTTAATCTCTTTGTACTAGCTATCAAATCTCATAAAAAAAATAAAAATGAAAATATTTGCTAATATTATTACAAAATAAATAATAAATTAGAATTATTATAGATAAGCAATGTTGCAAAAAATTATGGAGATGTTGAGAAATAAAGATTTTTAAAAGAATGAAGAGCAGTTTAGAAAAACACATCACTTTACTTACAAATTCAAATAAGGTATAAATTAATTTGTTCTGCGGTCCGAAAAATTAAAGTATTAGAAATTCGTATCTTCGGATAGATTTATCTGTTTTTTTTAATTAATTCCTAAAATTAATTTTTTAGGGATTTTTCAATTTATTTAAAACCTACCTCACTTAATTTCCTCACTTGAATCATTTTATTAATGATATCCATATGAACATAAATTAAAATTTGGTTAAGATTATAATGAAATTCAAATTAAATAGTATTGTTTAATCTCCATGAAATAAATTTATAAATGGATATATCCTTATATATAAGTAATAGCTAAAAATTCTATGATAATTTTAGTCTTTTTTAAATATTTTTTCTAACTTTTTTCATCACTCTTCCTCACTTGAATTCCTCACTTGAAAAAAATGAGTTCTTGTTTTTTTTGATTAAAGTCCATAAAAAAAACCCTTAACTATTGACTGTTAAGGGTTTGTTCTTGTAGCGAGACCGAGATTTGAACTCGGGACCTCAGGGTTATGAATCCTGCGCTCTAACCGACTGAGCTATCTCGCCATTTTTGCGGTTTTTCACATCCTTGAATGCGGGTGCAAATATAAAAATTATATTAGAGGTAACAAGCACATTTTAAAGAAAAAAAAATATTTTTAAAAATGCTTTTTTATTGGCTATATATTCTATACATTTCCAAAAAATTAATACTAGCACATGGATTCAAAAATACGATACGAAATAGAGTTTCCTATTAACTCTTCTCCGCAATTGTTATATCAATATATATCAACTCCTTCAGGTTTATCAGAGTGGTTTGCCGACAATGTTAACTCTCGTGGAGAGTTTTTTACCTTCATTTGGAATGATTCTGAAGAAAAAGCAAGACTCTGCTCAAAAAAATCTGGTGAAAAAGTAAGATTCAAATGGGTTGATGATAATAATAAAGATACCGAGTATTTTTTTGAACTCAATATTTTAGTAGACGAAATAACAAAAGACGTGTCTTTGATGGTAACTGATTTTGCATTTAAAGACGAAGTAAAGGAATCTACATTGTTATGGGAAAATCAAATTTCCGATTTAAAACATGTAATTGGTTCTGTATAGATAATTTTGTTTTTAAAACTTATATTTGTCACGCTATTTTGCGTGACATTTTTTTTAAACCTATATGATCAATTTTAACGGCAACATTCTACCTCAAGACACCAATTCATTCGCTCAAAACCGTGCTTTTTTATATAGCGACGCTGTATTTGAAACTGTGAAAATAGTACATCATAAAATCTTATTTTTAGAAGACCACTATTTTAGACTCATGTCTTCAATGCGGGTGGTACGAATGGAAATTCCAATGAATTTTACCATGGAATACTTCGAGAAACAAATTATTGATTTGGCAAAAGCCAAAAATATAGAAAACTCATCTCGTGCTCGAATTACGGTTTATAGAAACGAAGGCGGATATTATTTACCTAAAACCAACTCAATTTCATTTTACATTACTGCCGAACCGCTTGAAAATGAATCGTATTTGATTGATAATAAAGGGTATCATGTTGATTTATACACCGATTTTTATGTGACCAAACAGTTGCTTTCCTCTATAAAAACGACGAATAAAATACTAAATGTTACGGCTAGTATTTATGCTCATGAAAATGAATTGGACAATTGCTTATTGTTAAATGATAGTAAAAATGTTACCGAAGCATTACAAGGAAATATTTTCATGCTAAAAGGAAATAAGCTGTCTACTCCTCCTATTTCAGAGGGCTGCTTGAATGGAGTGATGCGAAAACAAATATTGGCTTTAGCTAAGAAAATAGAAAATATAGAAGTTGTTGAAGAAATAATTTCGCCCTTCGACCTTCAAAAAGCAGATGAATTATTTATCACCAATGTAATCAAAGGAATTCAGCCAATTAGCAAATACCGCAAAAAGGAATATGTTTCTAATTTAGCAAATGTTTTGACACAAAGTCTCAATGAATTTATAAGTAGTATTTAATTTAAATAGGGATTTTCGGGAGCATTAGACCAAATAAGATATTCACCGCCCAATTCTTCGATTTGTTTTTTCCAAAATTGAGAAGAAGATTTTCCAATAATTTTGTTTTCATAACTATTATTTATTGCAATCCATGAATTATCCTGCATCTCGGCTTCAAGCTGATGCTTTTCCCAACCGGTATAACCCAAAAAGAACCTAATATTATCTTTACCAGCTTTACCACTATTTATGAGGTCTTTTGTGGTTTCAAATTCTCCACCCCAATAAATTCCATTAGAAATTTCTATACTATTCGGAATCAAATCGGGAACATTATGAATAAAGAAGAGATTATCTTGTTCTACTGGACCTCCATTATAAATTTTGAATTTAGTATTTATCTCTGGAACTAAATCATTTATAGAATATTTCAGAGGTTTATTCATGATAAAACCTACTGAACCTTTTTCATTATGATCCGCCAATAAAATAACTGATCTATTGAATGACAAATCTCCAATTAACGAAGGTTCTGCTAGGAGTAAAGATCCTTTTTTTAGTTTTGCTGAAATCATTGGTTTTAATTTGAAATAAATTTAAGAAGAAAGATTAAAATCAACACAACATAATTGGTAAAAAATAAAAAAACCTTCCAAAGGAAGGTTTTTCTTTATTTTTAAGAAAACTTAAATTAGTTTACAGAACCTTCTAAGTCTGCACCTGCTTTAAATTTCACTACATTTTTAGCAGCAATTTTAATAGTTTTTCCAGTTTGTGGATTTCTACCATCTCTTGCAGCTCTAGCAGAAACTGACCAAGATCCGAAACCTACTAATGAAACTCTTCCACCTTTTTTCAAAGTACTTCCTACGTTACCTAAAAAAGACTCTAAAGCTAGTTTTGCAGCAGCCTTTGTAATTCCTGCATCAGCAGCGATAGCATCAATTAATTCTGATTTGTTCATAATGTTTAGTTATTAAATGTTAGTTAAAAAAACTTTGTTACTAGAAACAAATTTAGTAGGAATTACGTCCCTTGCAAACGTTTTAGTTCATTTTAGCCTTTTTTGTTAATAACTTATTTTATTTGTTCATAAAGCCACAGCTAAATTTAAGTATTTATAAGAAAATATCCCGTTTTATTGGTGCTAATAGGCTTTTGTTTCTTCCGAAAATGTCATTCCATTTAACAATTCATCCGTTTTCATCTTCTTTTTTCCAGGAAATTGTAGACTTAATACCTGAATAAATCCATTTTTCACCGCAACCTTTATTTCCTTTTTGGTACAAATTATACTTCCTACTTCATAATCATGACTTTCGAAAACCGTTTTAGCGTCATGAATCTTAACGCTCCATTCTTCCTTTTTATCACCAAAATAACACCAAGCCGATGGATAGGGATTTAATCCTCGTATTAGATTATTTATTTCAACCGCAGATTTTGTCCAATCAATTTTGCAATTATCTTTATTCAGTTTATAAGCTGTCTTACTATCTGGATTATCTTTTTGGATATTTGTCTTAACATTTCCGTTCTCTATCAATGACAAAGTTTCTAAAACTAATCCACTTCCCAAAACCATCAATCGATCATGCAATTGGCCCACATTTTCATCTGCACCAATATCGGTATCCGAACTCAAAATTATAGCTCCAGTATCTATTTTATCATCTATAAAAAAAGTAGTGACACCGGTTTTTGTATCTCCATTTATAATGGCCCAATTTATTGGTGCGGCTCCACGATAGTTAGGAAGTAATGACGCATGAAGATTGAATGTTCCTAACTTTGGCATTTTCCAAACCACCTCAGGTAACATACGGAAGGCAACAACAATTTGCAAATTAGCATCTAAAGCTTGCAATTCTTGTAAAAAATTCTCCTCTTTTAAATGGGTAGGTTGCAATAATTTGAGGCTGTTTTCTAAAGCATATTCTTTTACTGCCGAATATTTTATTTTTTGTCCACGACCTGAAGGTTTATCAGCTGCGGTAATAACTCCCACAACATTGTAATTCTGTTTGATTAGGGTATCCAGAATGCCTACAGCAAATTCAGGCGTTCCCATAAATACAATTCGTAATTTTTCCATTAGTATTGCGAGCTATGAAGTAACTCGTTATTATTTAAGTGAGTATTTATTGTTTGGTTTCACTTTTATTAGATTATTGTCTAATAAATTTTGAAGTGCAAAGATAATAGCGTCTTCCGTATTTTTAGTTAATTTTTGAATTTCTCTCGAATTCATATCTTGCATTTTTAATAAATCTATGATTTTTTCTGTAACCAATGAGGCCTCCATCGGTTTCTCTTTTTTAGAAATACAGTACGAACAAATTCCACAATCATTGTTTGCTTTCTCTCCAAAATAATGGAGAATCAATTTGCTTTTACATACTTTTTTCTCATTCGTATAATTCAAAACCGATTCGAATTGAGCTACTTTCTGTTTATTCTGGTTTTCAAGATATTTAGAAACCTTGTTTATCGTTCGATCATCTTCCCTTACTTCATTGAAAATAATTGTTGCATCATTCCTTTTTTTATGAAAATCAACGATGTCCAACCCTTGCATTTTTTCTAATATTGCGACAATTTCAGTTTCTTCGCAACTCGCTTTCTTGGCAATCAAAGATAAATTGATCGCAGTTTGCGTTTCGTATATCCCGGGATAAGTCCTAAGAATAGTCAATATAATAGGTTCATCATGAGAATTTAAACTCATATACCGAATCACTTCTTTCGAATCAATAAGAAATTGCATTGTAATTCGCTCCGTATATTCTTGTGACAAAGTCAAAATTCCTTGACGATCCAAAAACTGAATTGCATGGAAAGTTATCAAACTTGGAAATTCATATTTTTGGCAAAAGTGATTCAAATTAAACGAAAATTGTTCGTTGATTCCTTCGCCATAGGCAATTTGAAAATAATTACATAATTTGATATAAATCTGAGTTAAAATCTTTTTATCGGGCAACACATTGATAAATTGGCTTTGTGCCTGAAGTTGATCCGAAGGACTCGTAAGAATTACTGCAAAGGCTTTTTCTTCATTTCTACCGGCTCGACCTGCTTCTTGATAATAACTTTCGATGCTTTCCGGTAGATGAATATGAATTACCGTTTTGACATTCGATTTATCAATTCCCATTCCAAAAGCATTCGTTGCAACGATTACTTGAACCTCTTCATTCATCCAAAGATTCATATTTTTTTCTTTCTCCTTAGTCGATAAACCACCATGATAAAAAGTCGATTTCAAACCTAAGGATTGTAATTGTGAAGCAGTTTCAGAACACGATTTTCTATTTCGAACATAAACTATGGAAGGTTGCGGATTCTTCTTCAAGATTTGCTCCATTCGATATAATTTATCTTCGACATCAAAAACCATGTAGGCAATATTTTTTCTAGCGAAAGATTTCTGAAAAAGAACTGGATTCTCTAATCCTAATTGCAAAATAACATCTTCAAGAACGGTCTTTGTTGCCGAAGCTGTAAGTGCTAAAAAAGGAACTTTGGGAAAATGGGTTTTTAAATTCGCAATTTTCAAATAAGCAGGACGAAAATCATGTCCCCATTGCGACACACAATGCGCTTCGTCTATGGCTATTAAATTGATGGGTAAACTTTTTATTCTTTCAAGAATCCAATCGGATTGAAGACGTTCCGGAGAAAGATAGAGGAATTTATAATTTCCAAATTCGCAATTGTCTAAAAGTGCAATCATCTCATCCGATTTGATTCCACCAGTTAGCGCAATTGCTTTGATATCTATCTTTTGCAAATGCTGTACTTGGTCTTTCATCAAGGCAACTAAGGGGGAAATAACAAGACAAATTCCGGGTTTCATTAAGGCAGGAATTTGAAAACAAATTGATTTTCCGCCACCGGTTGGCATTAATCCAAAAGTATCTTTCCCATTCAAAACCGATTCTATTATTTCGTCCTGTGGCGATCTAAAAGTTTCGTGTTTCCAGTATTTTTGAAGAATTTCTAATGCTGTTGGCACTATTTCTGATTAAAAGTTAATAGTTTTTTTATATATAAAAGTTGTTCCACTTCAAACCTAAAACTTGAAACTTCTTTTTAAATTTGGTCTAAGATAAATAAAATTCTATTAGCAACAGTATCCTTGGGAACTTCGATAAGATCATAACCATATTTTTTATATGTTGCTTCAAGATGAATAGCGATATTTTTTGCTTGTTCGAAGTTCTCATATCGTTCCTGATCGCTGACAAAAATTTCTTCCCAAGGCGGAAAAATAAATATTTTTGTGTACAAATGTTCTTTGCAAGCTTGGTCAAAATGATCCGGATATTCGTCGCCAATAAAATGCATATAAGCCAAAACATCTGGGATTCCTCGATCTATAAATACAATTTTATGAGGTTCGATGAGGGCATTTTGGTATTGTTTTTTTCTGCCTTCAAGAAGTAATTCACTAAATAACAAGGGGTTTTCAATGAATAATTGCTCGATACCTTCTTTTTGTGCATCGATTGTTACTTGACGAGAAATTTCAGGGTAACAGCAGAAACCTTTTTCAATCAATCCATCAATAACACTGCTTTTTCCAGTGCCTGGTCCGCCAACAATTACAACAATTTCTTTTTGCACAGTTTTTATTATTAATACAAATTTACCAAAAGTTATGAATAGTATAAAAGAATAAATGGACTAAAAGTTTTTAGTATTTTTCATTCTGCTTCTTACAAGGTGTAACCCGTTAGGTGTAATTCTATTTAATTCTATTTTAAACCTTTAGAAACATAGATTTTTATTCTTTTTTAAAAGACGCTACGCTTGATTTTAATACATCATAGTTCCGTTAATCCAAGATTGGACTCTGTAACTCTTTTTAATAGGTTTCTATGTGAATCATTTTTAAAAATATTACATAGTTGGACTTTTTAGTATTTACCTCCAAGGGCTAATTATAGAGTATTGTTTGTTACCTCTAATTATTTTTATAATTAAAAAGGAAAATTATATAAAGTGGTAGGTATTAGAAAATTCATTTTTTTAGTTTACTACTTTAGAGGTGTAACTGGATAATAATTGCTATAAAACCACTAAATTATTTATAGCTATTATCTTAGATAGTAGTAAAAATGTACATTTTATGCTTTTTTCGAGCTATTTACTTAGGCGTTCTTTTTCCTTACTAACATTGATTTTATTACAACAATTGGTCATATATCGTATAGGATGTACAATATTACTCTATTTTAGGACTTTCGTCATTTCAACATTTTTTTAATTTGCATCTATATCGTTTGAAATTATCTCTTTTTTAGATACATAATTTTAATCGATGTAAAAAAACTATTAATTAAACCCATGTTTTATGAAAAAAATTTTATTTAAAAAAACAAGATTGAGATATCTTGTCTGCAGCATTTTATTTTTGCTGTTAGGAATTAATGTAGGTTGGGGACAGAACGTCACGAGTCTCTCAACTACAACATCTGGCACTACCTGGACTTGTCCTGCTGGCGTAACATCGGTTCAGGTAGAAGCCTGGGGTGGTGGTGGTGGTGGTGCAGGAGCTAGTAGCTCTGCTAACCTGTATTCAGGTGGTGGTGGAGCTGGTGGTAACTACGTGAAACAAAAATCAGTAACCGTAGTTCCCGGACAAGTTTACACCATAACTATTGGAGCAGGAGGAACAGGCGGTGGAACAAGTTCAAGTGCTGGTTATGGTGGAAACGGAGGTACAACTTCTTTTACCTCAGCTACACCAACTACTTTATTATCAGTTACCGGTGGTTCTGGAGGAAATAGTAGTGGTGCAGCCTACAAAACAGGCTTTGGAGGAAAAAATGGAGGTGCATTGACAAATATAGCTGTTACAACAGCAGGGGCATATTCAGTTGCTCCAACAGGGGTTACTATTGGAACTCCCTGGACAGCCTCAGCCGTTTACACTACAATAGGCCAACAAGTTAGCAGTGGCGGTAAATTATATACTGTTACTACTACTGGTACAGGAGGTACTTCAGCGCCAACACATACTTCAGGAACAGCTCCAGATGGAACTGCAGTTCTTTCTTATGCTGGTGTAGCTGCTACTGCTATTGTTTCAACTAATGGCACATCGCCATCATTAACAATTGCATATTGCCAAATTACTAATGCAGGTAGTGGATATTTAACAAATCCTACAGTTACAATAGTTGGGGGTACAGCTTCTACAGCAGGTGCACTTACAGCAGTAATCAATCCATTTACTATTGTCAATACAGGACCAACTAATTCGCTTACCTATTTCCTAGGAGGTAATGGTGGTGGTGGTGCAGCTTATACTGCAGGAAGTACTGCTAATGCTAGTGGTGGTGGTGGTGGTTCTGCAGGTACTGCAAGTAATGGTAATAATGGCGGAACTGGAACTTCTGGTGGCGCTACGGCTGTTACAGGTGGTGGAGCCGGCGCTAATGGATTAGCTGGTGGTAGCACAACTGCTGGTACATTAGGAGTTACAGCTACAGAATTTGGAGGTGGTGGTAGTGGTGCTACAGGAATTTCAAAAGCTGGTGGTGCTGGAGCTCCAGGAAAAGTAGTGATTACTATTCTTGACCTTACTCCTCCTGCAAACCCAGGCACTTTGACGGTACCTAATATAGCGGCCACTTCATTAGGATTAAGCTGGGGTGCTTCGGCGGATGCTTCAAATGCAGATTTTGGAGGATACTTGTTAGTACGTTACTCAAGTGCGCCTGCTGCTGATAATGATCCTGTTCAAAATACAACTTATACAGCAGGAGCTACTTTTTCAACTGGAGCTAGTCCGCTTACTGGAACAGTAGTTTCTGTTGGTACAGCAACAAATGCTTCAGATACAGGTTTAACTACAGGTACTCAATACTATTATAAATTATACGCATTTGATTCTAATCGTAATTATTCTACAGAATCTACTGCCTCAGAAACACCTATTAGCTTAGTAGATACTACGCCTCCAGGTGCTCCAGGTGCTGCAACCGTAAGCAATCAAACTGCTACAAGTTTGAAAGTTAATTGGGTTGCTGCAACAAACGGAACTGAAGGTGGTGGTTACTTGGTAGTTCGCTATACTGGTACTCCTGAAACTGATTCTAATCCTGTTCAAGGAACTGTATATGATCTTGTAACTAATAAAACTATTGCTACTGGAACACCTCCAGTAACCGATCCAGTTACAGCTCCTAAAAATGGAACTGTAGTTTACGTAGGAAACAATTTAACTCTTGATCAAACTGGTTTAGTTTCTGAAAAAAATTATTATTATAGAATCTTTACTTTTGATGCTGCTTATAATTATTCTACAGTTTCAGCAGTTACCGGAAAAACTTCGGTTCAATTAACTGCACCTGTTGCTACAACTGGAACTAATGGAACTGCAACTGGGTTTACTACTAACTGGGAAGCAGTTGCCCCTAGTGCTACTGGGTATAGCCCATCAGGATATACTGCAACTGTATATAGCTTAGCAGCTGAAAGTAATGTTGTAGGATGGACATTTCCTACAGCTGTTGCTGATGGGACAACAATAACAGCCGACATCACAACAACCAATACAACAACAAGTCAATTAACTCAAAATGGAGGTGGCACTATAACTACTACTGGTATTAGTGGATCATCAGCAGCAGGCTCAGGGACTGGAAGTACAGGTATTGCTGCAAGAGGAGCTACTTACTATTCTACTTCTATCCTATCTGGTTCAGTTGCTACCGGAGATGTGGTATATAATACCCCTAAAACTGCCGCAGATAAATACTGGCAAGTAGATGTAAACACAACAGGTTATAAAAACGTTAAAGTATCTTCACAACAATATTCAGCTATTGATGGACCAAGAGATTTTACAGTTCAATATAGTAGTACAGGTGCTACAGGTACTTTTACTGATTTAACAACTGTAACTTTAGTTTCAGGAACTTGGAATACTCAGGTAACTGGTTTAGCATTACCGGTTGAGTGTGATAACAATCCAAATGTAGTTTTGCGTTGGGCACAATCTTCTTTCAAAAGAACAGATGGTTCAGACATGACTACTCCTGATACAGGTGGAACAAGTCGTATTGATAATATCTTAATTAAAGGGCAAAAGCTAACTACTGCTGCGACAGCTAACGCTACGGGAGCAACAGCTACTTCAGCAGCCATTACTGGTTTAACTACCGGAGGTACTTATTTTTATGATGTGGTTGCGACTGGTACAAGTACAACTAATTCAGGAGGTCTTCTTACAACCTATGCTACATCAGCAAAATCGAATTTAGTATCTTACCTTTTTCTTATTCCAGAGACTTCTGCTGATTTCAAATCAGTAGGAACAGCAAGTACATCTAGTGCATCGAATTGGCAATATTATGATGGTGTTACATGGTATACTGCAACAGTTGCTCCGTCAAACACAAATAATATCACTATTTCTTCAGGAAATGAGGTTACTTTAGGAGCTGACTTTGTAGTAGGAACTGGAAAAACAATAACTGTAAACGGTACAGCGAATCTAGCAGGGCATGTAGTTTCTGGAGCTGGTAGTTTTGTATTAAGTTCTGGAGCTTCGTTAAAATTAGGAGACAACGCCTCTATTGCTACTGCAATTACTACAACAACTGCTCCATCATTAAGTACTGCTGCTAATTATTTTTATGATGGTACTACTGTGGCTCAAAACACAACTTCTTTACCTGGATTAACTTCAGGGACAGTTACAATGACAGGAAATGTAACCGTTTCCAATACTGCAGGAGTAACCTTAGCTAATAACTTAAAAATCAATACTCCAGGTACATTAAAAGTAACTAGTACTGGTAAGTTATTATGGGGAGATGGAAATGTGACTTCAAGCACTATAGGATCAGGTACATTTACCAATAGTGGTACAGGGTATTTTGTTGCAGAAACAGGTTCTACCTTAGTAATCACCTCTAGTAAAGGAATTGGATATTTTGATCCTTTAGCACCATCAGCTGTAATTGGAAGTATAAAGAATACTGCAGGACGTATATTTAATCCTGGTGTAAATTATATTTTCGCTAAAAATGATTTTGCAAATGCTATTAATATGGGTACCGCTTTTGTTAGTGCAAGTAATACAAATATTGCTTATAATATTTCAGCAACCACTGGAATTAACAACTTAACAATAAACAATCCACTTGGAGTATATCTTCCGGGAATTGTTCAACCAGTAAATGGAGGTGGCGTTTCTGTTACCGATTATGTTCCAGATACGGATATTACTGTAAATGGTACATTGAACTTTATTTCAGGGAAATTAATTGCAAATAATGGTTCTAACTTAACGACTACAGTAGGTGGAGTAAGTGTATACTCTTCTGTTCCTCAATCTACAGGAACTAAAACAGTAATAATTGGTGCATCAGGAAAAATAACTGGGGCTGACTCTACAACTGGATGGGTTATTGGTAATTTAAATAAATTAACAGCTTCAGATAATTCTCCTTCATTTATTTATGAAATTGGAGATGCTACTAACTATTATCCTTTAGCATTAACTTTCACAGGAAATACTTCTGCAGACGGTGGTTTGACTGCTAGAACTAATTCAGGGGCAGTTTCAAATATTTCGGATTCTGGTTTATTGAATACTACCAAAGTAAATAGAAATTGGTCATTGACGAATACTACTCTTTCTGGTTTTGGAACTTACCAAGCTACCTTTAAATATGGAGTTTCGGAAAATGATGACGCAACTAGTGCATCCGATTATATCGTTAGAAGATATGACAACACTTCATGGTCGTCTACAACAAAATCAGGAACACCAACTTCAAGCTCTACAACTGCTTCAGGAATTTCAGGTTTTGGAAATTTTGCAATTGGAAAAGCAGATGTTCCTGCTGCTCCAACTGCTGCTACTCAAGCATTCTGTAATGCTGCAACTGTTGCTGATTTAGTTGCAACTGGAACAGCTGTTAAATGGTACAATAGTGACGTAAGCTCGACAGCTTTAAATACTACAACAGCATTAGCTACTGGTACTTACTATGCTACTCAAACCGTAAACGGTATCGAGAGTCTACAAACTTCCGTAGCTGTAACTGTTCAAGCTTTACCAAATGCAGGAACTAACGGAACACTTACTGTTTGCGCAGGAGTAAACCCTTCAGATGCTGATTTATTTGCCGTTATTGGAACTCATGATAATGGTGGAACTTGGAGTCATGTAGACAATGTATATACGTATACAGTTGCTGCAACTT
>CANCPC010000046.1 GCA_947379965.1 Flavobacteriaceae bacterium
CTAAAAAAAATGAAAGATAAATTCCTTTTATTCCAAAATAAAGAAAGCATACTATTCGTAATCATATGTAGCTTTTTTATTGTATTTGGTTGCGATAAAAAAAACACTACATCAAGTACAGTTAAGATTTATACTAGCCAAAATTATACCGATTTAGCCCTAAATGAATCTTCATTAAATTCATATTTTAAAGTTTTTCCCGAAATTGATAGTATTAAAAAAGAAGTGTACCTATTTTATAAAAACAGAGACTATCAATTTGCTTGGTTCAACAAAAAAGGAATGACAGTTGCAGTTCATACTTTCTATAATCAGATACAAAATTACACAGCAGATTTTGACAACATAACATTCGTTAACAAACGATTAGACTCTTTGATAAACATTCTAAAAGTGAATGAGGATCAATCATCTACAAATGAAAATCAAAAAAGGGAGTTGGAAATTCTACTAACTACTACATTTTTCAAATATTCGAATAAAGCATATGGAGGGATAACAAAAAATCCGAATTCGTTGGATTGGTTCATACCCAGAAAAAAGAAGAATTATCAGGTATTACTTGATTCATTGGTCGTAACTAAAAAAGGGGAAACCCTGAAAGAACCCGTAAACAGATATTATAAAAAATTAAAAGAAAAACTTCAAGAATATCGTTTAATTGCAAAAAAAGGAGGATTACCAACTGTAATTATGGTTAAACAAAGTTTGTCCATTTCAGAAAGCGATTCCTGTTTATTAGCTGTAAAACGGTATTTATATCTTACATCTGACTTGAAAGAAGAGGATAAAACAATTCTTTTTACAGAACAATTAGAAAAAGCAATAATAAACTTCCAACATCGAATGGGTTTAGAGGAAAATGGCCATCTTAATTCATCTACTATAAATGAATTAAACAAAACCATCGATTTTAGGATAAAACAAATAATGATAAATTTGGAACGGTTACGATGGATTCCTATTGAAATGGAAAACGAATTTTTGATTGTAAATATTCCAGAATATAAACTACATATTATCGAAAATGAAAATCTAATTTGGACTACAAATGTTGTGGTGGGAAAATATATTAAACAAACTAGTATTTTTAAAGGAAATATTTCCCGAATAATACTTAATCCGTATTGGAATATACCCAACAGCATAATTAAAAATGAAATTATTCCAAATATCAAAAAAAAATCTAATTATTTAGTCAAAAATAATATGGAGGTGCTTAAAGGTACTACAGTAATTGATCCAACAAATATCGATTGGAATAATTACAAAAAAAATATTCCTTTTAGCATCCGACAAAAACCAGGTAAGAATAATGCTTTGGGGAAAATTAAATTTCTTTTCCCTAATAATTTCAATATATATTTACACGACACCCCTTCAAAAGCATTATTTAACGAACCCAAAAGGGCTTTTAGCCATGGTTGTATCCGGGTAGAAAATCCAAAAAAATTACTAAAATATTTCATTAGAAACAATACATCTTTTAATCCTGAAAAAGTAGATTCTATATTTAAAACTGAAAAGGAATTTGGCATTACTATAAAACCATCTATCCCGGTTTACATTGTTTACTTCACTTCTTGGGTAGATACTAGCGGTCAACTTAATTTTAGAAATGATATTTATAATTTAGACAAACAACTCGCAAGTGAAATTTTTGGAAATTAATTATTTATTGAAATTGTTCTTAAAAAGATAAACTAGTTTTTTAAGAATAATTTCGAACAAAATCGATATTTATAAAAACATATTTATCAATAATCCATGGGGTATAATTAATAAAAATTTCAACTAATTATAAATTTAAAAAAAAGAATCAGATAGAATCCTATTAAAAAGAGTTATAGAACTCCATCTTGGGTTAACATTACAATGATATACAAAAATCTATCAAGCGTCTTTTAAAAACTAATATAAATCTATCTTCTTTGAGATTAAAACACAATTAAATTGAATTACATCGAACGGATTTATCAATAAATGCTAAAAAAAACAAAATCACTACCATTTAAATTCCTATTTTTGTTAATAAAACATAACACTATTATTTTATGCTGATTATAGGAATCGCTGGTGGAACAGGCTCAGGAAAAACTACTGTGGTAAATCAAATAATGAATGAGTTACCGCTAACTGAAGTTGGAATTATAGCACAAGATTCTTATTATAAAGAATCAAAAAACACGAGTTACGAAGAACGTTCAAAAACAAATTTTGACCATCCAAAATCCATCGATTTTGAATTATTGGTTACTCACCTCAAAGATCTTAAAGCTGGGAAAACAATTAATCAACCCATATATTCGTTTTCAACTCATAATAGAACCGAAGAAACCATTTTAACTCAACCTAGAAAAGTGATAATTGTCGAAGGAATTTTAATCTTTTCCAACCCTGAACTTCGCGATTTATTCGACATAAAAATATTCGTTCACGCCGATTCAGACGAAAGATTAATCCGCAGATTAAAGCGTGATATTGATGAGAGAGGCAGGGACATGGAAGAGGTTTTAACTCGCTATCAAACTACTCTAAAACCCATGCACCAGCAATTTATCGAAACTACAAAAGAGTTTGCCGATGTTATTATTCCAAATGATAAATTCAACTCAGTTGCAATTGATGTAGTTCGTGCAGTAATAAATCAACGAATTCTATAAATTTATTGTAATTTTGTTATAAACTAAATATAGTTTAATAGCATTATTACTAAGAATCGAGTAATTTGGAGCTAAAACAAATAATTTAAAAATGAATAATTCATATAAAGACAAATCTTGGTTCAAATATTTAAGTAACAAATATGTTTGGGTATTGTTATTTTTTTCAACTTGGATGATTTTTCTAGATAACTATTCTTATTTTGATCATCGTATTCTAGACAAACAAATAAATGAACTTGAAGATAACAAAAAATATTATCAAGACGAAATTAAGAAAGATCAAGAAAACATTAAAAAACTAAACAATCCTGAGGAAATAGAAAAATATGCTCGAGAAAATTACTATATGAAAAAAGATAGTGAAGATATATACATCATCGAATTTCAGGGAGATACAATTGAAAAAAATGTAAGCAAATAAAACCAGACCAAACTTTAATTCTGCAACCAGTAAATGAAAAATCTATTCGAAGATTTTGATCCCATTTCATCCAAACAATGGAAACAAAAAATCCAGTTTGAACTCAATGGTTCCGAATATAACAAAACCTTAGTTTGGAACTCTCCTGAAGATATCATGGTAAAACCTTTTTACCACAAAGATGAATTTGAAGGAGCAGCACCAATCTTCACAAAAGCAAGTGAATTTCGAATTTGCCAAAATATCTTTGTTCATAATCTTGAAAAGTCAATACTTCGAGCTATTGATAGCATTAATAGGGGTGCCGAAAGCATTCGATTTTCTATTGAAGATGAAAATACCGATGTTACTAAACTCTTAGAAAGTCTACCTTTAGACAAAGTAACTATTTACTTTAATTTATCATTTATTTCAATCGATTTTATAAAAAAAATCGAAGCTATTACCAAAAAAGAAAAAAAAACTATAATTTTTTGCAATTTAGATCCAATTAGTCAATTAGCAAAAGAAGGAAACTGGTTTGTAACGAATGAAAAGAACAACTTTGAAACCCTAAGTTTAATTTCGGAAACTACTAAAAACCTTTCGATTATAGGTATCAATAGTGGTCTTTATCAAAATGCTGGTGCTAATATGGTCCAACAAATTGCCTATAGTTTGGGTCAAGCAAATGAATATTTCAATAAGATTGCAAACATTAAAAAACCAATGGTTTTTGAAGTATCTGTTGGAACAAATTACTTTTTTGAAATTGCAAAACTACGTGCATTACGTCAACTTTTTAATCTAATTGCTAAAGAATACAATCATAATTTAGACTGTCATTTACTGGTTTCGCCTACAAAACGAAACAAAACAGTTTATGATTATAATGTAAACATGCTACGAACTACAACCGAATGTATGAGTGCAATTCTTGGCGGTGCCGATGCAATTGCAAATTTACCCTATGATGCTATATACCACAAAGACAACGAATTTGGGGATCGGATAGCCCGAAATCAATTGCTAGTTCTTAAACATGAAAGTTATTTTGATAAAGTAAATAATCCCGCAGACGGAAGTTATTATATTGAAAATCTTACCCATCAATTAGCCGAAAAAGCATTAAATCTATTTAAGGATATCGAAGCAAATGGTGGTTTCCTAAAACAACTCAACGAGGGAATAATACAAAGAAAAATTCAAGAAAGTGCTGATAAAGAACAAAAATTATTTGATACTGGAAAAGAAGTTCTTTTAGGAACCAATAAATATCCGAATAAAAACGACAAAATGAAGGATGATATAGAGTTATATCCTTTTGTAAAAATTAAACCAAGAAAAACCTTGATTACACCAATTATTGAAAAAAGATTGGCAGAACAAGTAGAATATGACCGAATTAAAGAAGAAAAATAATTTAAACTCAATACTATGAAAAACATTCTTTATTTATTGCTGTTTTTTATAACATGCACTGTTTATTCACAACAAAAAACAATTCAAATTTCAAATATAAAGACTGGAAAAGTAAAATTTTTCGAAGAAAATCAAAGGGTAAAAATTAGAACTTTAGATGGTAAAAAATATGTTGGAAATCTAAAATTCTCAGATAGTTTGACCTTAACAATCAAAAATCAATCTATAAAAATTGACAGTATAAAAAGTATAAAAAAACAACCAATTGTCTTGTCAACGATCAAAACAGTCGTTCTTGTTGCAGGACTTTCGGTAGTAGCAAGTTCATTAGTTGTTGCATCTGGTGGTGGAAATGCAGCTTTTTTACTTCTAACTGTTGGTTCTGGTGTTACCATAAGCGCAGGACTTTTGGAAGGCATAAATGTTAATAATTCGGATAACAAATGGACTTTTAAAATATTAGAAAAGTAATGCGTAAAAATTTACAGCATATTAGATTAGATTTCCAAAAGTCTAAAACCAAAAATCTAAAACCGTCGATCGATAATTACCTTACGGCTGAAGGAATTTTAATACAAAAAAACTATTCTGAACAAGATATCGAAAACATCGAACATCTTGATTTTGGAGCTGGCTTTAATCCATATTTACGCGGACCATATACAACAATGTACGTTCGTCGTCCATGGACCATTCGTCAATATGCAGGTTTTTCAACTGCCGAAGAAAGCAACGCTTTTTACAGACGAAACCTTGCTGCAGGTCAAAAAGGACTTTCAATAGCTTTTGATTTAACAACTCACCGCGGTTACGATTCAGATCACGAACGCGTAGTTGGCGATGTCGGAAAAGCAGGTGTTGCTATTGATTCTGTCGAAGATATGAAAGTATTATTCGATCAGATTCCACTTGGTGAAATGTCAGTTTCCATGACAATGAATGGCGCCGTTTTACCTATTATGGCTTTTTATATCGTCGCTGCCGAAGAACAAGGAGTACAACCTGCACAACTTTCGGGAACAATTCAAAATGATATTTTGAAGGAATTTATGGTTCGGAATACCTATATCTATCCGCCAACGCCTTCGATGAAAATCATTGCCGATATTTTTGAATTTACGAGCAAGAAAATGCCGAAATTCAATTCGATTTCGATTTCAGGATATCACATGCAAGAAGCAGGTGCAACCGCTGATATTGAATTGGCCTACACCCTTGCCGATGGATTGGAATATATTAGAACGGGACTTTCAACAGGAATGAAAATTGATGAGTTCGCTCCTCGCCTATCCTTTTTCTGGGCAATAGGAATGAACCATTTTATGGAAATTGCAAAAATGCGTGCCGGACGAATGATTTGGGCAAAATTGGTCAAACAATTCAACCCAAAAGATGATAAATCATTGGCTTTAAGAACCCATTGCCAAACATCGGGTTGGAGTTTAACCATGCAAGATCCGTTTAATAACGTGGCGCGAACCACTATCGAAGGTTTAGCTGCAGCATTGGGTGGTACTCAATCGTTACACACTAATGCACTAGACGAAGCGATAGCATTACCAACAGATTTCTCCGCTAGAATTGCCCGAAATACCCAAATCTATTTACAAGAAGA
This sequence comes from Flavobacteriaceae bacterium, assembly GCA_947379965.1. Taxonomy (GTDB): domain Bacteria; phylum Bacteroidota; class Bacteroidia; order Flavobacteriales; family Flavobacteriaceae; genus Flavobacterium. The sequence continues at coordinate 6,104 of CANCPC010000046.1, forward strand.
AACTAAAATTACTAAAACGGTAGATCCTTGGGCAGGAAGTTTTTATGTAGAAAGTTTAACCAATGAAATTGTTCAAAACGCTTGGAAATTGATCGAAGAAGTGGAAGAATTGGGCGGAATGACAAAAGCAATTGAGTCTGGAATTCCAAAACTACGTATCGAAGAAGCTGCAGCCAGAAAACAAGCGCGAATTGATAGCAACCAAGATATTATTGTTGGGGTAAACCAATACCGTTTGGAAAAAGAAGATCCGTTGCAAATTTTGGATGTCGATAACCAAATGGTGCGCAAGCAACAATTGGAATTATTAGACCGAATTAAAGCAAGCAGAAATACGACAGAAGTACAAATTTCACTCGAAAAATTAACTCTTTGTGCTCGAACTGGCGAAGGTAATTTACTAGAATTAGCCGTTGAGGCCGCAAGAAACCGCGCAACTCTTGGCGAGATCAGTATGGCACTTGAAACTGTTTTCGGAAGATACAAAGCACAAATTAAATCCTTTAGTGGTGTATATAGCAAAGAAATAAAAGACGACAAGAGTTTTGAAAAAGCAAAACAACTAGCCGACAAATTCGCCAAAAAAGAAGGTCGTCGCCCTAGAATTATGATTGCCAAAATGGGGCAAGATGGTCACGATCGTGGTGCCAAGGTGGTTGCCACTGGTTATGCTGATCTTGGTTTTGATGTGGATATAGGTCCTTTGTTTCAAACGCCAGCCGAAGCTGCCAAACAAGCCGTAGAAAACGACGTACATATTCTTGGCGTATCCTCACTAGCCGCAGGACACAAAACTCTGGTTCCACAAGTAATTGAAGAACTAAAAAAATACGGTCGCGAAGATATTATGGTCATCGTTGGTGGAGTAATTCCTGCACAAGATTATCAGTTTTTATTCGATGCTGGAGCGGTGGCGGTTTTTGGTCCTGGAACCAAAATTAGTGAAGCGGCAATAAGTATTTTGGAAATTTTGATTGGAGAATAATCTATACTTTGTCATTCCGAAAAAGGAGTAATCTCTTCATTTTATAACTAAAACACTGACTGAAAAGTTGGTGTTTTTTTTGTATAATAAATTGTAATTACAGTTTTTAATATACTGTCCGTTAACATACTAAGAATTTATCCTATTTTTTAAACCATTAAGAAATTAAGAAAATTAAGTTTATAGCCTTAATGAAACTTAATTTCTTAATGGTTAAGAGAAAATAACTTTGTTATTTTTAACTAAGCAAAATTTCTAATTGGAATTAGTTACGGATAAATAAAAATATTAATGGCTTTTGATTTCTGAGTCATTCGAAAATCACCCTAAAACCCATTTTTTTATAAATAAAAAGTAACTTTGTTTTTATGAGCAAACTCCCAAACGTAACCACCAGCATTTTTGCTACAATGACTAAAATAGCAACGGAAAATAATGCTATAAACTTGGCACAAGGATTTCCGAATTTTGAATTGGATGAAAAATTATCCAATATCGTCGCCGAAGTCGTTAAAAAAGACGTGCATCAATACCTGCCAATAGCTGGTTATCCGCCACTTTTGACCAAAATTGCTAAACTAATTTTAGATTCCTATCAGCGGAAAGTTGTACCCGAAACCGAAATTTTAGTCACAACTGGAGCTACTCAAGCGCTTTTCACAACCATTTTGGCGTTGATAAAAAAAGACGATGAAGTTATTATTCTTGATCCAAGTTTTGATAATTATGAAGCGCCAACTTTATTGTGCAATGCAAAAGCCATTCGGGTGGAATTAAACGATGATTATTCACCCAATTGGGAGCGAATAGAAAGCGTTATTAACAATAAAACTAGAATGTTAATCATAAATAGTCCTCACAATCCAACAGGGAAAGTTTGGAAAGAAAATGATTTTTTAGCTTTGGAAAACTTGCTTGAAAAACACCCAAATATCCTATTGATGTCTGATGAAGTGTATGAATTTATTGCATTTGAAGAAAAGCATATTTCGATACATTCCAGAAAAAAATTAGTCGATCGAAGTATTATTATTTCCTCTTTTGGGAAATCTTTCCATATAACGGGCTGGAGAATTGGCTATCTCGTGGCACCAGAATATTTGACGAAGGAAATTAAAAAAGTGCATCAGTACTTGGTTTTTAGCGTGAATAGTCTCTCTCAAGCTGCCATAAGCGAGTATTTAGAAGTGGCTTCTGTGAAGGATCTTGGAAAATTCTATCAGGAAAAACGAGATTATTTTAGACAATTGCTCGAAAACAGCCGATTCGAATTGATGCCTTGTGAGGGAACTTATTTTCAAGTGGTTTCTTATGCTTCAATTTCTGATGAAAATGACTTGGATTTTTGCAAGCGTTTAGCGGTTGAATATGGTGTGGCTGCTATTCCTATTTCTGCATTTTATGCCGATGGAAAAGACTCAAAACTGATTCGGTTTTGCTTTGCAAAAGATGATAAAACGCTGGAAGAAGCGGCGAAGAGATTGTGTAGGGTTTAACCGAATATGTTTTATGATTTTACTATGCATGCCTACTAAATATTTACCTATATTTACATTTCTAAAAAATATAAAACTATGGATTTTTCAGCAAAAATGCTTCGGGATGATGCCTTAAAAGGCAAAGTGATTGTGGTAACGGGCGGCGGAAGCGGGCTTGGAAAAGCCATGACCAAATATTTTATGGAATTAGGCGCAAAAGTGGCTATTACTTCCCGTGATTTAGTAAAACTACAAAACACAGCCAAGGAACTAGAAACTGAAACTGGCGGAATTTGCTTGGCGGTTCAATGCGACGTGCGTCATTATGACCAAGTGGAAGCGATGTTGCAAGAAGTTCTGAAAGCCTACGGAAAAGTCGATGTCTTATTGAATAATGCCGCAGGAAATTTCATTTCACCAACCGAAAGATTATCAGCAAATGCGTTTGATACCGTTCTTGATATTGTTTTGAAGGGGTCAAAAAACTGCACGCTCGCTTTCGGGAAACATTGGATTGATACCAAACAAACCAGTTCGACAATATTAAATATCGTTACCACTTACGCCTTTACTGGTTCGGCTTATGTGGTGCCAAGTGCTGCCGCAAAAGCAGGCGTTTTGGCCATGACGAGAAGTCTCGCAGTGGAATGGGCAAAATATGGAATTCGGACGAATGCCATTGCTCCGGGACCGTTTCCTACGAAAGGCGCTTGGGATAGATTATTGCCTGGCGACTTAGCCGAAAAATTTGACATGGCAAAAAAAGTACCTTTAGGAAGAGTGGGAAATCATCAGGAATTAGCCAATTTAGCTGCTTATTTAGTTTCTGATTTTTCGGCGTATATTAACGGAGAAGTTATCGTTATTGATGGTGGCGAATGGTTGAAAGGTGCTGGTGAATTTAACATTCTAGAAGCGATTCCAGAGGAACTTTGGGATCAATTGGAAATGATGATTAAAGCGAAAAAGAATAGTTAGGAGTTTGCAGGTATCAGATGGCAGATTTCAGATTTCAGGTTACAGAAAATAAAAATAAAAATAAAAAAACGGAGTGCTCATTGGGTTCTCCGTTTTTTTGGTCATGGTGCGTTTTAATAATCGATTTTCTTTTGAAATCGGATTCCCTAGCCCTGATTGCAGTGGAAATCCTTTTATGAGGTTTTTTACCGAATAAAAGATTGCAACGAAAAGCAGGAAATAGCTCCTGAAAAAAGTGATGAATTAATAAAATAACATTCTATGAAACATCTGTAAACCAAACCTTAACAAATGTTAACAAAATAGATTTTCAGAAACGATAATTAATTGTATTTTTACCGTTCAAAATTCAGAAAATAAATGGGCAAAATAATTGCGATAGCTAATCAAAAAGGTGGGGTTGGAAAGACGACAACGTCTATAAATCTTGCGGCTTCATTAGGTGTTCTAGAAAAGAAAGTATTGCTCATAGACGCTGATCCTCAAGCAAATGCCACATCAGGATTAGGAATAGATATTGAAACGGTAGAAATTGGAACCTATCAAATTATTGAACATAGTAACACGCCAAAAGAGGCTGTTATAAAATGTTCTGCACCAAATGTGGATGTAATTCCGTCGCATATTGATCTTGTTGCCATCGAAATTGAATTGGTTGACAGAGAAAATAGAGAATATATGCTTAAACAAGCTTTGGAAAGCATCAAGGATGATTATGATTATATCATCATTGATTGTGCGCCATCGCTAGGATTACTTACATTGAATGCTTTAACAGCAGCAGATTCGGTTATTATTCCTATTCAATGCGAATATTTTGCATTGGAAGGTTTGGGGAAATTATTGAATACGATAAAAAGTATCCAAAAAATTCACAATCCAGAATTAGACATCGAAGGATTATTATTGACCATGTTCGACTCAAGATTGCGTTTATCGAATCAAGTGGTTGAAGAGGTTCAAAAGCATTTTAACGATATGGTTTTTGAAACTATTATTCAACGAAATGTAAAATTGAGCGAAGCACCAAGTTTTGGCGAAAGCATTATAAACTATGATGCAACAAGCAAAGGAGCGACAAATTATCTACATTTAGCTCAAGAAGTTATAAAGAAAAACAGCAAATAGTTTTATGGCAAAAGCAATAAAAAAACAAGCATTAGGAAGAGGATTATCGGCGTTATTGAAAGATCCGGAAAACGATATCAATTCGGCAACAGACAAGAATGCTGATAAAGTTGTTGGTAATATTATCGAGCTTGAAATTGATGCCATTGAAATAAATCCGTTTCAACCTAGAAGCAATTTCAATGAAGAATCTTTAAAAGAACTAGCTTCTTCGATCAAGGAATTAGGCGTTATTCAGCCGATTACAGTTCGGAAATTAGACTTCAATAAATACCAATTAATTTCGGGAGAACGACGTCTTCGCGCTTCAACATTGGTAGGATTGTCTACCGTTCCTGCTTATATCCGAATAGCAAATGATAATGAATCTTTGGTTATGGCTTTGGTTGAAAATATTCAGCGCCATGATTTAGATCCAATAGAAATTGCGCTTTCGTACCAAAGATTGATTGACGAAATTCAATTGACACAAGAGCAAATGAGCGAACGAGTTGGAAAAAAACGTTCTACAATTGCTAATTATTTGAGACTTTTGAAACTGGATCCAATCATTCAAACTGGTATTCGTGATGGATTTATCAGCATGGGTCACGGTCGCGCGATTATCAACATCGAAGACCAAGATATTCAAACAGATATTTATCAGAAAATTGTAAGTCAGAATCTTTCAGTTCGTGAAACAGAGACATTGGTCAAAAATTATCAGGAAAGTCTAAAACCAAAACCAACCGCTAAAGCAAAATCGACTTCATTTGAAATCCCAGATTCGGATAAAAACAGTTTCAACAGTTATTTTGGAACAAAAGTAGATGTGAAAATCGTTGGAAATGGTAAAGGTAAAATCACGATACCTTTTCATTCTGAAGAAGACTTCAACAGGATTATAAAATTAATAAAATAGTAGTGAATAAAATCACTTTCATAGCGCTACTCCTTTTGATATTAGGCAATGCTTCTGTTTTTTCACAAGGAAAAATAGATACTGCTATGGTTGCAAAAGACTCCATTAAAAAATCTATTGATATTGATCCGTTAACTCCAGCAAAAGCGGCGTTTTATTCGGCTGTTTTACCAGGATTAGGACAAGCGTTTAACAAAAAATATTGGAAAATTCCTTTAGTTTATGGTGCAATTGGAACTAGTTTGTACTTTTACATGGATAGCAACAAAAGGTACAATCAATATAGAGATGCGTACAAACGAAGATTAGAAGGTTACACCGATGATCAACTTGCTTATTTAGATAAAAGTAGATTGATTGCTGGTCAAAAATTTTATCAAAGAAACCGAGATTTATCTGCTTTATTTATATTTGCTTTTTATGCACTAAACATAGTTGATGCTAATGTTGATGCCGCTTTAATACAATTTAATGTTAATGATGCTTTATCGGTACAACCCAATATTTACCCTAATGATGTAACATTTAAAACAAATGTGGGTCTAACGGTAAACTATAGATTTTAGAAACAAAAAAAACGATGGATTTTTAATCCACAATCACATAAAAATAAAGAAATGAAAATTGCGCTTTTAGGATACGGAAAAATGGGACAAACAATCGAAAGAATTGCCATTGAAAGAGGACACGAAATTATTTTGAGAAAAGACGAATTCAATACCTACGAAGGACTTTCGAATGCCGATGTTGCCATAGATTTTAGCATTCCTGCTGTTGCGGTTGATAATATTTCGAGCTGTTTTTATGCTAATGTGCCGGTAATTTCTGGAACAACAGGTTGGTTAGATCGTTATGACGAAATGGTGGCACTTTGTGCAGAAAAAAAGGGGGCTTTTCTATCGAGTTCTAACTTTAGCTTGGGTGTTAATATCTTTTTTGAATTGAATGAATATTTGGCAAAAATGATGTCGAAATTCGATTCGTATCGCGTGGACATGGAAGAAATTCACCATACTCAAAAATTGGATGCTCCAAGCGGAACCGCAATTTCATTAGCTAAAGGAATAATTGAAAACAGTTCTTACACGAATTGGACTTTGGATAAACCAAAAGAAAATGACCCAAGCGATAGTGAACTGGCCAAGCAAATTCATATTGAAGCCATAAGAATTGCAGATGTTCCTGGAACACACACCGTTACTTATCAATCCTTGGTGGACGAAATTGAAATTAAACACACGGCACATAATCGCGATGGTTTTGCACTTGGAGCTGTAATTGCCGCAGAATGGATTGCGGGAAAACAAGGTGTTTTTACAATGAAAGATGTATTAGACTTAAAATAGTTTAACCGTTTATTTGTTTATTTAAAAAACAAATAGACGATCAACAAATAAACAATTAAACAAATAAACGTATTATGACACTATATCAATGGTTTGTGTTTTTCTTACTTGTACAAGTAATTCACTTTTTAGGAACTTGGAAATTATATGTTGCTGCTGGCAGAAAAAGCTGGGAAGCAGGAATTCCGGTGTATAACGCCATAGTATTAATGAAAATTATAGGTCGACCAACTTGGTGGACAATTTTACTTTTTATTCCTATCATCAACCTGATTATGTTTCCGGTTATTTGGGTAGAAACTTTGAGAAGTTTCGGAAAAAGATCTACTTTAGATACCTTCTTAGGAATTGCAACTTGCGGTTTGTATATCATTTATGTGAATTATACGCAAAAATTAGAATATGTTAAAGAACGTAGTTTAACCCCGGAAAATAAAACTGCAGACACTATTAGTTCATTGCTTTTCGCTATAATTGTTGCTACTTTAGTTCATACTTATTTAATACAACCTTACACTATTCCTTCGTCTTCATTAGAGAAATCTTTATTGGTTGGTGACTTTTTATTCGTGAGCAAAGTAAATTATGGTCCTAGAGTTCCAATGACTACTGTTGCTTTACCAATGGTTCATGACTCGATTCCGATAGCAAAAATAAAATCTTACCTAAGTATTCCTCAACTTCCATATTTTAGGTTTCCTGGTTTTGAAAGAATAAAAAACAATGATATTGTCGTTTTCAACTGGCCAAGAGATACTTTATTTAATATGTATATCAAGGCGGATAAAAGATATGATAAACCAACCGACAAGAAAACAAACTATGTAAAACGTTGCGTGGGAATTTCTGGTGATAGTTTACAAATAAAAAATGGTATCGTTTTTATCAACGGAAAAGAGTTGATTTTGCCTGAAAGAGCAAAACCTCAATATTCTTATAAATTGGTTTTAGACGGAAAAACACCAATTGATTTTGACTATCTATTCAAAGATATGAATGTTACTGACGGAATTAATTATGTCAGCCAACAAAAAGACACCATTGGTATAACAGCACTTACTTTTGCAAATGCAGAAAGATTTAAAAATGTTCCTGGAATTAAAACAGTTATTAGAGACATCAAAAAAGGGCCAGAGGACGGAATATTTCCCGATTTTCAAGATGGAAAACCTTCTATAACGAATAATTGGAGTTGTGATAATTTTGGTCCAATTTATATTCCACAAGTAGGAAAAACAGTTGCTTTGGATAAAAAATCACTTCCTTTTTACAAAATAATTATCACTGAATATGAAGGAAATAAATTGAAAGTAGATGGTGATGCTATTTATATCAATGATCAAAAAGTAACTTCGTACACCTTCAAACAGAATTATTATTGGATGATGGGAGATAACCGCCATAATTCATTAGACGCGCGTTATTTTGGCTACACGCCAGAAGATCACGTAGTAGGGAAACCAATTTTTATATGGATGAGTTGGGACTCGAACGCAAAAGGATTAAATAAAGTGCGTTGGGAACGTTTGTTTACAACAGTTGGTGGAGATGGACAACCACAATCTTATTTCAAATTATTCTTATTGGCTTTGGTTGCCTTTTTTGTGGGGGAATATTTTTGGAAAAAAAGAAAAGAGAATAAAAATTAGTCAAAAGGGTTTAAAGTTTAAGTTTCACAGTTATCGCAACAACCTTAAACTTTAAACCTTAAACAAATAACCGAATGAACCTTCTAATTTACCCCACCTATTTTCCTTCAATTAGCCATTTTGTGGCTCTATCTCAGGCAGATCGTATTATATTCGAAATAGAAGATAATTTTCAAAAGCAGACGAATAGAAACCGTACGTATATTTATAGCCCCAATGGGATCCAACTATTGAATATTCCTATAAAACATTCTAATAATAGCCATCAAAAGACCAAAGATATCCAACTAGAAACGCAATTTGATTGGCAGAAACAGCATTTTAAATCCCTTGAAGCTGCCTATAGAAGTTCTCCTTTTTTCGAATATTTCGAAGATGACATTCGTCCCATTTTTGAAAAAAAATATAATTTTTTATTGGATTTAAATTTTGATACTTTCGATTTCATTTCGAAAAGTATGCGTATAAAATTAGATTACGAAACCACAACCGAATACTTTCACGAAGTAGATAAAAAAGTGTTTTTAGATTTTAGATATTTGGCAAACGGAAAAAAAGACAATTCACAATTTGAACATTACCCGCAAGTATTTGAAGAAAAAGAAGGTTTCTTGAATAATCTAAGTATTTTAGATTTATTGTTCAATGAAGGCAAATTTGCTTTTGATTATTTAAAAAATCAGACATTAATTATCGAATAAGACATTAATCCATTGATAATTTTGCCATAATCGGGCAATGATCTGAGTTTACAAAATTAGGATAACTTTCGAATTTTTTGACGGTCATTTTATCATCTGCAAATATATAATCAATACGTGCAGGATAATATCGAAATTTATAAGTGGCACCAAAGCCTGTTCCTGATTCTTCAAAACTGTCTTTTAATTTTCCCTTTATACTTCTATAAACGTATGAAAATGGACCATTATTCATATCCCCACAAATGATAATGGGATACGAACATTTATTCTTATGCTCCTTGATAATTTCAGCTTGTTGTTGTTGTTTTCTAAAAGCTACGCTTATTCTATGCAAAAGTAATTCAGATTTTTTTTTATCTATTCCATCAATATTTTTTTTATCAATTTCGGTAACATTTGGCGAAATTTTAATGGATTGTAAATGCATGTTATAAACTCGAATTATGTCTTTTCCTTTTTTTATATCGGCATAAATAAAATTATTATTAGAATCGGGAAACTCAACATGTCCTTGATCTATAATTGGAAACTTAGAAAAAATGGCTTGCCCTGTTTTAATTTTAACTCCTTCCATATAAATATATCGATGGGGAAAGAGTTTTAAATCAAGATGTGCTGAATTAGAATATTCCTGAATGCATAAAATATCAGGATTGTTTTCGTTGATAAAAGCTAGAATGTTTTCAGGGACATCTTCTCTTTTAATCCATTTAAAAACATTAAATAAACGAACATTATAGCTCATCACCACAAAATCTTTCTCTTCGTTTGGATATTCTTTGGCCGAAAATTTATAGAATTTATTGATAAAAGTAATTCCTATCAAAAGTACTAAACCTGACAAAATCATTCTTTTTTTTAATTGAAAAGCCCAATACAAAAAAAACAGGATATTAAATATAAAAAACAAAGGCATTAAGAGTGTAAAAACCGACAGCAGGGGAAATATTTTTGGCGCAAGAAAGGGTAAAATATAAGCTATACATGTGATAACAGTCAGCATTATATTCAAGTAAAACATTCCCTTATTAAACCATGAAAGGTTTCTCATCTAATTAAACTTAAATAAATTATTTCCCCGCTTTAAACAGAAATTCTTTTTCTTCTTTTGTCAAACAATCATAACCCGAACGACTTATTTTATCTAATATTTCATCTATCTGTTGTTGTGTTTTATCCTTTGTAATAATTCTCGAAACGGCAGGTTTCTCAACTGGTCTTTTATAATTTTTATGCACTTTTTTGAATGGAGTCGATTGGGATTTATCAAACAAATTAACAAAAAAATCAATTATAGATGAAACAATTTTACTTAAATCGATTCCGTTTTCTAATAATTTAATAAATACAAAACCAAAAAAAGCTCCTGCAAAATGAGCAATATGACCTCCTGTATTAGCATCCCGAAATTGCAATAAATCAATTAAAAGAATAACTAATGTAATTTGCCATAATTTTACATATCCTATAAGTAGCAATCGTACATTCATCAAAGGACTATAAGCAGTTGCAGCCACTAAAATTGCCATAATTGCTGCAGAAGCACCAACAAGTGGTAAAACGACATTCATTAAATAAAAAGTAGAAACAAAAATTAAGCCCGAAAAAATAGCCGACAATAAATACAATCCCAAAAGCTGTTTCTGATTGAAAAAAGTCAAAAAAAGTTGGCTCGAAAAATTAAGAACCATCAAATTGAAAAAAATATGAAAAATGTCAGAATGAAAGAAAGCATAGGTAATTATTGACCAAGGTTTCCAAAACAAATCAACTGGATTCGAGGACAAACTAACATAATAAATAAAATCTACATCAATATTTACTAGTTTTAACAATCCAAAAAAAACAAATGAAAACACAAAACACATTACATTCCAGTAAATCAATTTTTGTGTTATTCCACCAAACTTATATTGGCTTTTCAAATCGTTTATTATACTACTCATTATTTAATATATTAATTCCAACGATTGGCGTTAAACTGATTTTTTTTCCAATACCACATAATTAAAAAGCCAAATAATGCGCCACCAACATGGGCAAAATGCGCGATTCCTCCACCTCCAAAAATAGATTCTCCTCCTGAAACTCCCAAATATAAATCGATAAGAACCAAACCTGGAACGAAATATTTCGCTTTAATTGGAACCGGAATAAACATCAAGGCTAATTCTGCATTTGGAAACATAAAGGCAAACGCAACGATTGTACCGTAAATCGCTCCCGAAGCACCAACAACAGAACCCATATAAGCAGAAGTGAAATTATGAAAATCAGAAACAGATAACAATTCTTGCCATTGAGTATTTATTTTTCCTTCACTTAAAACTTGTAGTATTTCCGATTTAGAAAATCCATTGGCGATAAGCGTATTCATTCCTTCTTGAAAATA
>CANCPC010000047.1 GCA_947379965.1 Flavobacteriaceae bacterium
AGTAAAATTATCCGGAGGAAATACTGAAAGTCTAAAATTAGATGAAATTGTTGCAATTTTAAGTAAGAACATAGCATTACTTTTATTTTTTTGCATAACAGCAGGAATTACCGAAGAACTACTATTTAGAGGATATATTTTACCTCGTTTCAATGTATTATTAAAAAACTCCTATTTATCAATAGCGATTTCGAGTTTGCTATTTGGAATTTTACATTATAGTTACGGAACTTTTATTCAGGTTATTGGTCCGTTTTTATTAGGGGTTGTATTTGCAATACACTATAATAAATACAGGAATATCAAAATTATAATATTGTGTCATTTTTTATGGGATTTGATGGGAATGCTAATAAAAACAAATTATTTTTCCCATTAAAAAATCATAACACTTTATTCATGTGAACTACTAAAATTATATATAAAATTCTTTATGCTATAATTGTCAACAATTCTATTCGAACGCTTCCGTCTTCATCAATTTTTGTTAAATTGATTTTGCGCAAAGTATTTGCTAATTCGGGATTCCAAGGCGTTTTTACTCGAACATAATTTTCGGTGAAACCGTGAATATACCCTTCTTTATTTTCATTTTCAAAAAGTACCGTTCTGTTGGTTCCTATTTGGCTTTCGTAAAAAGCACGACGTTTTTTCACTGACAAACTACGTAACATTTTGCTGCGTTTTGCTCGCACATTAGCAGGAACAACACCATCCATTTCGGCAGCTTCGGTATTATCACGCTCCGAATACGTAAAAACATGCAAATACGAAATGGCCATATCATTCAAAAAATGATAGGTTTCCAGAAAATGTTCCTCGGTTTCACCAGGAAAACCAACAATTACATCCACACCAATACAAGCGTCTGGCATCACTTCGCGAATTTTGTTTACGCGCTCGGTATATATTTCCCGCTGATAGCGGCGTTTCATCAGCTTCAAAATTTCATTGCTTCCGGATTGCAACGGAATATGAAAATGGGGAACAAAAGTTCGGCTTTTCGATACAAATTCTATCGTTTCGTTTTTCAATAAATTGGGTTCGATAGAGGAAATTCTCAATCTTTCGATTCCTTCCACTTTATCGAGTTCCTGAACTAATTCCAGAAAAGTATGTTCGTGTTTTTTATTGCCAAATTCTCCTTTTCCGTAATCGCCAATATTGACGCCGGTCAACACAATTTCTTTGATGTTTTGAGCGGAAATTTCTTTAGCGTTTTTCAACACATTTTCCAGTTCATCGCTTCGCGAAATTCCTCTTGCCAACGGAATCGTGCAATAGGTACATTTATAATCGCAACCGTCTTGTACTTTCAAGAAGGCCCGAGTTCTGTCGCCGATGGAATAACTTCCCACATAAAAATCGGCTTCTTCGATTTCGCAGGAATGGATTTCGCCAAAATCATTTTTGGACAAATCATTGATATAATCAGTGATTTTGAATTTTTCTGTAGCACCAAGAACCAAATCCACACCATCAACATTGGCTAATTCTTCCGGTTTTAATTGGGCATAACAACCAATGGCTGCCACGAAAGCTTTGTTGTTTAATTTCATTGCTTTTCGCACCACTTGCTTAAACTGTTTATCAGCGTTTTCCGTTACCGAACAGGTATTAATAACATACATATCGGCAACTTCTTCAAAATCGACACGGTCAAAACCTTCCTCTTGAAAGTTACGGGCAATGGTCGAAGTTTCCGAAAAATTGAGTTTGCAACCAAGCGTATAAAAGGCAACTTTTTTTCTGTTTTCCATAAAATAGCTCAATTAATGAAATCGTTGTCAAAAAATTGAGATTGCAAATTTACATATAAATTGCAAGATTTAAAATTGGATTATCATTATATTTGTTTCGCTTTTATAAAATATAAAAATCATGCAATCAACTAATTTACAAAAAGATAAACTTGATTTAATCGAAAAAATCATTCGCTTAGAGGACAAAACCAAACTTGATTATTTAAAAAGCATTTTAAATGACGAAACCTTGGAATATAAATTAAGTAATGAACAAAAATTAATTTTAGAAGAAGCTACAGAAAAATACTATTCAGGCGTAGAACCATCATTTACTTGGGAAGAGGTAAAAGCAAATGCCAGAAAAAACCACAATGAAAAGAAATCTTAAATTTACTTTTCGGTCTAATATCGACACAATTGTTGCTTATGAATTCTATGAATCAAGACGCAAAAATCTTGGTGAGTCATTCCTTGATGAATTAAATGATTGCTACAAATCGATAATTTTAAATTACACAACTTACAAAATTGTTCATAAGATATACAGGCAAGCAGTATTAAGAAAATTTCCTTTCGTTGTTTTATATAGCGTCGACGAGAAAGACATTGTTATAACAGCCGTTTTTAGTACAATTCAAAATCCTAACAAAAAATTCAAATAAAAAAGCCACAATTACTTTCGCAATTATGGCTTTTCAAATTTTAAGATAATCCTATCTTCTGATTATTCCTTTCTCCATTTTTTAGTTTCCTCGAAAACATGTTCTAAAATGGTCTTTTCTTTTTCATCAAACTCAACATTTCTTCGGCTCATCACTAAACGAGCGGTTTCAAAAGCTTTTTTAGTGATATAAGTAGTAAAACCTGAAGCGCCACCCCAAGAAAAACTTGGAACAAAATTCCGAGGAAATCCAGAACCAAAAATATTAGTACTCACTCCTACCACAGTTCCAGTGTTAAACATGGTATTAATTCCACATTTACTATGGTCGCCCATCATTAATCCGCAAAATTGAAGTCCCGTTTTTTCAAACCCTTCGGTTTCGTAACTCCATAATTTCACTTCTTCGTAGTTATTTTTTAAATTCGAATTATTGCTATCAGCACCAATATTGCACCATTCACCAAGAACAGAATTTCCTAAAAATCCGTCATGTCCTTTATTGGAAAAACCAAAAAGAACTGAATTATTCACTTCTCCTCCAATTCTAGAATGAGGACCAACAGTTGTTGCGCCATAAACTTTTGTCGCTAATTTCACCACTGCTTCTTCGCACAAAGCAAAAGGACCACGAATAACAGAGCCTTCCATTATTTCAGCATTTTTACCAATATATATAGGACCTGACGAAGCGTTAAGAGTTACAAATTCAAGCTTTGCTCCTTCTTCGATGAATATATTTTCTTTTGAAATTACATTCACACTTTTCGGAATGGGTTGCGATTTTCTATCTTCCGTCAAAAGCTGAAAATCTTCGCGAATTGCCGCATCATTTTTCGAAAAAATATCCCAAGTATGTTCGATTCTCAAACATTCATCTTCGAATTCTATTATTTCGTAAGTGTCAAAATCTACTTCTTCTTGGTTTTCACTAGTGTAAAATGCAATAACATCTTCACCTTTGAAAATGGCTTGATTCGATCCCAGATTGCTAACCATTTCGGCCAAAATTGCATTAGGAACAAACGAAGCATTGATCATTACGTTTTCCTCCATTTCGACCATTGGAAATTTCTCTGATAAATATTCCTCGGTAAGTGTGGTTGTGGTAGAACCCAAACGCATTTCCCATTTTTGACGAATAGTCATTATTCCAACAAGAATATCGGCAACCGGACGCGTGAAGGTAAAAGGCAATAAAGCGTTTCTTGCTGGTCCGTCGAAAAGTATATAATTCATAAAATGGTTTATTTGTTTATTCGGTAATTTGTTAATCGAAAATAGATTTCACTATCTATCGATTTATAATATTGGCATCAAAGTTACAAAGTTTTGAATAGCATTAAAATAAAAAAGCTCCACAATATGTGGAGCTTTCTATTATTTATAAACAAGTAAATATTATTTACCGTGTTTAGCGTATTTAGTTTTGAATTTATCGATACGACCAGCAGTATCAATAAGTTTAGATTTACCTGTGTAAAAAGGGTGAGAAGTTCTAGAGATCTCCATTTTTACAACTGGATATTCAACACCATCAACTATAACAGTTTCTTTAGTATCTGCAGTAGATTTAGTAATAAACACATCTTCGTTTGACATGTCTTTGAACGCAACTAAGCGGTAATTTTCTGGGTGAATTCCTTTTTTCATCTTTATTTTTTTATTTTTTTGAGCGTTTTAATTTTGAAGCTTTCTCATGTTTAGAAAAAGGTGTAAATGCAACTACTCTTTTTGTTTAAAACTCTTTAAATTATTTTGAGTGTGCAAATTTACACTAATTTTTCAATAATCAAATCTTTACTTTACTTTTTTTATATAATTGTAAAAATGGATTTTTGTCCTACAATATATTGGGAATTGTTATATTTGTGGATTAATAAATAAATACTTTTAAACATGAATGAAATTATAAAGAAAAACGGTGTTTCCTTTGGAATAATTACAGGTATTGTAGGAGCATTAATTACCGCTTCAATATATGCAATAGATTTAAAATTATTTACCGCATGGTGGGTAACTGCTTTAAATATTTTATTTTATATTGTAATTGCTATTATTTTGCTTTCAAAAACTAAAAAAGAATTATTAGGCATTTTTTCTTTTAAAGATGCTTTTACAACTTATTTTATTTCAGCAGTTATTGGAATATTAATTTCTGTTGTTTTCAATATTCTTTTATTTAATGTTATTGATCCATCTGCAAAAGAATCTATAAAAGAAATTTCTATAAAATATGCTGTTGAAATGATGGAAAAATTTAACACTCCAACTTCAACAATTAACGAGGCAATAAAAAAATTACAAGAAAATGACCAATTTTCAATAATTGAATTATTAAAAGGGTCAACATTTAGCATTATTTTTAGTGCACTTTTCGGATTATTGTTAGCCTTAATCTTTAAAAGCAAATCTTCCCAAGAATAAAAATATAAATGAACCTATCCCTACTTATTCCACTTCTTAACGAAGACGAATCGCTCCAAGAACTTTATAGCTGGATTATTTCAGTAATGAAATCAAACAATTATTCTTACGAAGTCATTTTTATCGATGACGGAAGCACGGATAATTCTTGGTCTATTATTGAAGAATTAGCTGCCGAAGATTCGAATGTAAAAGGCATTCGATTCATGAAAAACTTTGGAAAATCACAAGCTTTACACGCTGGTTTTAATAAAGCTCAAGGTGATGTTGTTATCACCATGGATGCCGATTTACAAGATAGTCCTGAAGAAATTCCAGATTTATACAACATGATTATTAACGAAAAATTCGATTTAGTTTCCGGTTGGAAAAAGAAGCGATATGATTCGGTTGTAGCAAAAAATCTTCCGTCGAAATTATTTAATTGGGCTGCCAGAAAAACATCGGGTGTCGAATTGAATGATTTTAATTGCGGATTGAAAGCCTACAAAAATGTAGTTATAAAAAATATTGAGGTTTCGGGAGAAATGCACCGCTATATTCCAGTTTTGGCAAAAAATGCCGGTTTTGGAAAAATTGGTGAAAAAGTAGTACAACACCAAGCCAGAAAATATGGTGAAACTAAATTTGGGATGGAACGTTTCATCAATGGCTTCTTGGATTTAATCACCATTTGGTTCTTGTCAAAATTTGGAAAAAGACCCATGCACTTATTTGGCGCAATGGGTTCAGTAATGTTTATTATTGGTTTTTTATTGGCCGGATATATTGGCGTAATGAAATTATATAACCTTTATCACGACTTACCGTATCACTTGGTAACAAGTAATCCATGGTTTTTTATTGCGTTAACCACCATGATTTTGGGAACACAATTATTCTTGGCAGGTTTTCTTGGTGAAATCATTTTGAGAACAAAAAATAATGAAGAAAGATATAAAGTTTCGAAAGAGATATAATTGATGATTTTGTAATTACGAGGAACGAAGCAATCACATATTGAGAGTAACTAATAGGATTGCTTCGTTCCTCGCAATGACAAACAAAACTTGAGGACTAAAATTATGACTTCAAACAATAAGAAGCTATGGAATTAGAAGTTATTCAAAATAAAATATTTGAGATTCGAGGCTTTAAAGTAATGCTTGACTTTGATTTAGCATTGTTATATAACGTTGAAACACGTACATTAAAACAAGCTGTGAGAAGAAATAGTAATCGATTTCCAAACGATTTTATGTTTACACTTTCTGAAACTGAGATAACACAACTGGTATCACAATCTGTGATACCCTCAAGAAGCAATCTTGGTGGAGCTTTCCCTTTTGCTTTCACAGAACAAGGAATTGCAATGCTTTCGAGTGTATTAAATAGTGAAAAAGCAATTGAAGTTAACATTTCAATCATCAGGGCTTTTGTAACTTTTAGACAATTTTCGTTAACTTATAATGAATTGAAAGACCGAATCGTAGAAATAGAAAAACAATTCCCCGACATCTACAAAGCATTAAATTATCTGGTTGACAAAGACACTTTAGCTAAAAATAATGAAGAACGAAATAAAATTGGTTACAAAAAATAAAAATATTATAATATAAAAAATATAAAATGGAAATCAAACCAAACATTTTAGACGCAGTAAACGAATGGCTTACGCCAAAATTTGACAAAGCAACGCAAGAAGCCGTTATCGAAATGATGACTTCGTCGCCTAAAGATCTTGAGGAAAGTTTTTATAAAAATCTAGAATTTGGAACTGGCGGAATGCGTGGCGTGATGGGCGCTGGAAACAACCGCATCAATAAATATACACTTGGAAAAAGTACGCAAGGCCTTTCGGATTATTTGCATATCGCTTTTCCCAATCAACCACTGAAAGCTGTAATTGCTTTCGATTGTCGCCATAATAGCCAGACTTTGGCAAAAACTGTAGCCGATGTTTTCTCGGCAAATGGAATCCAAGTTTATTTATTTTCGGATTTACGACCAACCCCAGAATTATCTTTTGCTTTGAAATATTTGGGTTGCCAATGCGGAATTGTTCTTACAGCTTCTCATAATCCACCCGAATATAATGGTTACAAAGTGTATTGGGAAGATGGCGGACAAATCGTTCCACCAGAAGATGATGCCATTATCAAGACTATCGAAAACTTAAATTATAACCAAATCAAGTTTGATGCTAACGAAGATTTGATACAATATATAGACGCAGAAATTGACCAAGCTTTCATAAAATCGACTATCGAAAATGCAAGCTTTGGAACATCGCAAGAAGCAAAAGACAATCTAAATATTGTTTTCACCTCGTTGCATGGAACTTCAATTACTTTAGTTCCAGATACTTTTGCGCAAGCTGGTTATAAAAATGTAAACATTGTTGAAGAACAAAGAGTACCAAATGGTGATTTCCCAACGGTTAAATCTCCAAATCCAGAAGAGCCGGAAGCATTGACAATGGCTTTGGCATTAGCCGATAAAACCAACTCGGATATTGTTATTGGAACCGATCCTGATTGTGATCGTTTGGGCGTTGCTGTTCGAAATAACGATGGCAAAATGACTTTATTGAACGGAAATCAAACCATGATTTTGATGACTGCCTTTTTATTGGAAGAATGGAAAAAAGCGGGCAAAATCAACGGAAAACAATTCGTGGGTTCGACAATCGTTTCTACTCCAATGATTATGGAATTGGCTTCGGCTTATGGTGTAGCATTTAAAGTGGGTTTGACTGGTTTTAAATGGATTGCCAAGATGATTAAAGATTTTCCAGAAATGCAATTCATTGGTGGTGGTGAAGAAAGTTTTGGTTATATGGTCGGCGATGCAGTTCGTGATAAAGATGCCGTTGCTGCTACTTTATTAATTTGTGAATTGGCGGCTCAAGCCAAAGCAAAAGGAAGTACGGTTTACAAAGAACTTTTGAAACTATATGTAGAACACGGTTTTTACAAAGAACATTTGATTTCATTGACTAAAAAAGGAATGGATGGTTTGGCAGAAATTAACCAAATGATGGTAACGATGCGTAATAATCCTGTGAAAGAAATCAACGGACAACGTGTAATTATGCTAGAAGATTATAAATCGTCAGTTGCCAAAAATTTACTTACTGGCAAAGAAGAAACCATGAATATTCCAAAAGCAGATGTACTTATTTATTACACCGAAGATGGATCCAAAATTTGTGCAAGACCAAGCGGAACAGAACCTAAAATTAAATTTTACATCAGTGTAAATACGGAACTTGATGCCATTGAAAATTTCACGGAAGTGGAAGCTATTTTAAACGAAAAAATAAAAAACATCATTACATCAATGCAATTAAGCTAAATTAATAAATGGACAGCAAACTTGATACAAATGACACTCCGAAACTATTAAATTCGATTATCGGTTTAATAGATACGACGCGTCAAAATGTTGCAAGAACTGTCAATCAAGAACTCACTCTACTCTATTGTAATATTGGAAAAAACATAAATGATGTTGTTCTGAAAAACGATAGAGCCGATTATGGAAAGAAGTTAATTCCAGAATTGAGTGATGCTTTGACTAATAAATACGGAGTAGGTTTCAACAAACGAAACCTGCAAAGTTTTATTAAATTAAACACTACAATTACAGACATTTCAATTTTGCACACAGTGTGTGCAAAATTGAGTTGGTCACATGTTAGAAATATAATTTATATAGAAAACCCAGTAAAACGGAAGTTTTATATACAAATGACTGTTCACGAAAGATGGAGTGTTAGAACTTTGCAAGAACGAATTGATAGTATGCTTTTTGAAAGAACTGCTATTAGTAAAAAACCTGAAGATACCATCATTAATGAATTAAAAGTATTAGAAACGGAGAAGAAAATTAGTCCTGATCTTGCTTTTCGAGATCCTTATTTTTTAGACTTTTTAGGTTTGCATGATACTTATTCAGAAAGAGATTTAGAAAGTTCCATTTTGGCACAACTTCAATATTTCATAACAGAAATGGGAAGTGAGTTTGCGTTTTTGGCACGTCAAAAAAGAATAACTATCGATAATGAAGATTTTTATATTGATTTACTTTTTTATCATAGAGGTTTAAAAAGATTAGTCGCTATTGATTTAAAACTAGGGAAATTTAAAGCAGGTTATAAAGGCCAAATGGAATTATACCTTTCTTGGCTTGAACATAACGAGAAGAAAGAAGGGGAGAACAAACCTATTGGACTCATCCTTTGCAGCGAAAAATCTCCTGAACAAATTAATTATTTGATGCTTGATAACGATGAAAACATAAAAGTAGCCGAATATCTAACTCAATTGCCCAAGAAAGAATTATTGCTAGAAAAATTGGAGAAAGCCATTGCTATAGCAGAAAACAATACCCGAAAATAAATGAACAATTTCAAGAAAATATTCCCTTTTATAATTCCGTATAAAAAATACGCTTACGCCAACATATTTTTTAATGTTTTGTATGCGCTTTTCAGTACCCTTTCATTTATGTCATTAATCCCGATGATGCAGGTTTTATTTGACCAAACAAAAAGAAATACAACAATGCCAATATATACTGGTATTGGGGAATTTAAAAAATATGCTGAAGATTATTTAAGTTATTACATTACTGATACTACGGACACATTTGGTGTTGGTCACACCTTGTCAATAATGGTGTTTATAATTATTTCAATATTTTTATTAAAAAATTTGAGCGATTATTTAGCCATGTTCTTCATTAATTTTTTGAGAAATGGTGTTTTAAGAGATATGCGAAATGCGATGTATAAAAAAACAATTCATTTGCCTATCTCCTTCTTTTCCGAAAAAAGAAAAGGAGATACAATTTCTAGAATTTCAGCTGATGTAAACGAAGTTCAAACTTCATTCCTTTCTATTTTAGAACTTATTGTCAAGGAACCTTTAACAATAATATTTACAATAATTGCCATGCTTTCGATAAGCATAAAATTGACACTTTTCGTGTTTATTTTCATTCCTGTTTCGGGTTATATTATTTCGCTTATTGGCAAACAATTAAAAAAACAATCCACAAAAGCGCAACAAGAACAAGGTATATTTTTATCGACAATTGAAGAAACACTTGGCGGATTGAAAGTGGTGAAAGGTTATAATTCCGAGAAATATTTCAATCGTATTTTTCAAGAATCTACCCAACGATTTTTCATTTTATCGAATAGTATTGGAAACCGTCAAAACTTAGCTTCTCCCGCAAGTGAATTTATGGGAATCATGGTTATCGCTATTTTACTTTGGTATGGCGGCCACATGGTTTTAATAGAAAAAACCTTAAACGGCGCTTCCTTTATTGCTTATATGGGATTGGCATATAACATTCTTACACCAGCAAAATCTATTTCGAAAGCTTCTTATGCCATCAAAAGAGGAAATGCAGCAGCTGAACGTGTTTTGGAAATTCTAGATCAAGAAAATACGATTACAAGCAAAAAAGACGCCTTGAAAAAAGACACTTTTGAATCTAAAATCTGCATAAAAAACATTAACTTTAAGTACGAAGAAGAGACTGTATTGCAGCACTTTTCTCTTGAAGTTAAAAAAGGACAAACCGTTGCACTTGTTGGACAATCCGGAAGTGGAAAAAGTACCATTGCCAATTTATTAACCCGTTTTTATGATGTAAATGAAGGAACGATTTCAATTGACAGCATTGACATCAAAGACATAAATTTACAATCGCTTCGGGGATTGATGGGATTGGTAACACAAGACAGCATTTTGTTTAATGACACCATAAAAGCTAATATATCATTAGGTAAATTAGATGCAACCGATGACGAAATTATCGAAGCTTTGAAAATTGCCAATGCATATGAATTCGTCAAAGATTTGCCACTTGGAATTTACACCAACATTGGCGACAGCGGAAACAAACTTTCTGGTGGTCAAAAACAAAGATTATCTATTGCGCGTGCGGTATTGAAGAATCCTCCAATTATGATTTTGGATGAGGCTACGTCAGCTTTGGACACCGAAAGCGAAAAATTTGTTCAAGTTGCCTTAGAAAATATGATGCAAAATAGAACTTCGATTGTGATTGCGCACCGACTTTCGACTATTCAAAAAGCGGACAAAATTGTGGTGATGCAAAAAGGTGAAATTGTAGAACAAGGAACACACGACGAATTAATTGCAATGAACGGAACGTATCATAAATTGGTTACGATGCAGTCTTTCGAATAATCGTCATTGCGTGGCACGAAGCAATCTCATTATAAAGACACTTATAGAACGCTGATAAAACCAATTTGCAAAAGCAAAACACTGATTTTTACGGATTTTATTTTTTGTTTTTGAGGAGCTAAAATCATTCAATCATTTCATTTTTTAATCTTTAAATGAATAAAAATGTATCTCGACAATAAAAATATTAAGCTTCCGGAAGATCCAAATACTATTGTTTGGAAATATTTAGATTTGTCAAAGTTCCTCGATTTGTTGCTATCGCAGAAGTTATTCATGTCGCGCTCGGATAAATTTGAAGATCAATACGAAGGTACTTTTAGCGAGCCAACATATGAAGAAATCAAAAAATTGTCGGTAAACAATCCTGATTTTCTTAATTTTTACAAAACCCATCGCGAAAAAGTCGCCATTAGTAGTTGGCATATCAATGAATATGAATCGTTTGCGATGTGGCAAATTTTCACCCAAAACAGTGAAGGTTTAGCGATTCAATCTACAATTGGGAGATTAGAAAACGCGCTTCTTCCCGAAAAAAAATTCGAACAATACATTGGCGAAGTCAATTATATCGATTACAAAAAAGAATACATTCCGTTTGAAGACATGTTTTTTCCGTTTCTTTTCAAGCGGAAAAGTTTTCAATATGAGCGTGAAGTTCGCATCATTTCGGATATTTCCTCGAGCAATATCAAAATCAATGATGGATTGAAAATTGATATAGACATTTCTCAATTGATTGAGAAAATCTATATACACCCCAAATCAGAAAACTGGTATAAAAACCTCGTTATCGAATTAGTTTCGAAATTAGGATTTGATTTTACCATTGAAAAATCAGATTTAGAAAGTGATATTTTGATATAGGATTAAAACCTCGCATTCAACTTCACATTAAAAACGCGTGTCGTCATATAATTAGGAATGGCGTATTGATTTTTCGAATATACATCGCGAACCCAAGTATTGGTTATCGCATTTTGATTGTCGAAAAGATTAAAAATTTCTACTCCTATCGCCATTTCCTTAAAGTTTTGAAGCCAATTTCTGTTTGACTTCGTTTTGGAATCAATTAAAACTTTAGAAAAACCAACATCGGCGCGACGGTAATCTTTCAAGCGGTTTTGGTACAAATACGGATCGGCATACGAAGGCGAACCACCAGGTAATCCGGTGTTGTAAACCAAATTCAAGTATAATTTTACACTTGGAATATTTGGCATATAATCTTGAAATAACAATCCGAATTTTAATAATTGGTCGGTTGGTCGTGCGATATATCCTTTGTTATCGATATTTTCTTCGGTTTTAAGGTAACCAAAACTAAACCAAGATTCGGTTCCTGGAACAAACTCTCCATTCAAACGAAAATCGAAACCTTGGGCAAACGCCTTGGCATTATTCATGGCAGCATAGCGAATGCGAACATTGTCTAAAGTATATGGATTTACTTTCGTAAGCAATTTATAATACAACTCCGAAACCATTTTGAAAGGGCGGTTCCACATTTTGAAACTATAATCATTGCTCAAAACGACATGAATGGCTTGTTGCGCTTTTACATTGGGATTCACAACTCCATCCGGGTCACGCAACTCGCGATACGAGGGCGGTTGATGGTATAATCCTCCCGAAAGTCGAAAAAATAAATCTTTATTCCAATTGGGTTTTAAGCTAATTTGTGCTCTTGGACTGAAAACGATTTGCGTTTTACTTATTAAATCAGCTCCAGAAACTTCCCAACTTTGAGATCGTACACCTGCATTTAACCAAATTTCATTTTCTCCAATATATCCTTTTCGGCTCCATTGCAAATAACCCGAAAGCCTATTGATATCAACAAAATTAGTAGCTCTCACATTCTGATACGGAACCAATGGTCCGGTATAAGAAGTATACGGTTGGTCATTTTTTAATAAAATTCTAGGTGGATTAATAGAAAAACCCGCAGAATCAATCACTTCCCATTCTACAACTCTATCACGAATAGATTCACGTGTGAATTTTGCTCCCCACTCCAATTGATTTTTTTCGAAAGTATGAAAACCTTTCATTTCGGCATTTACAATTAAAGCGTCTAGATCATTACGAGCGTGATTCAGTTGTGAACCAATTCCTCTTGAATAGGTCACGTTTCCGAAAGTTTGTGATCCAAAATTAGAATCGACTTCACCCAACCGGTATTGAGCAAAAATATCGAAATATTCTTGTTCTTTAGCATGATAAGCGGAAGTGATAAACTTATATGTTGAATTTTCGGATGCAATATATGTAGATTTCACTGCGCCAAAATAAGTACCATATTTATCTTTTTCTTGACCTTCATAAAAAATCAATAACGCAATAGGTTTATCCAAAGTGCCAAAATTAGTTTGGCGTGTCAAAGGCTCATAATTATAATTATTCTGTGAAATATTCCCTAGAAAACTCAATTGCCATTTAGTAGAAACATAATAATTGATATTGGTTTGAATATCTGCAAAAGTAGGGGTATAATTCGTTTGCGTTTCCTGACTTTTTACTAAAAGGCTATTGTTGCGATATCGAACGCCAGTAATAGCAGACCATTTTTTATTTTTAGAAACAGCGTCAACTGCAAGGCTACCACCGAGTAAACTCGCCTCTAGAATCGCTGCATATTTAGTTGGTTTTCTGTAGGTAATATCTAAAACTGAAGATAATTTATCTCCAAATTTAGATTGAAATCCTCCAGCCGAAAAATCAACATTTTGAACCATATCGGTATTAGTAAAACTCAATCCTTCTTGTTGACCAGATCGTATAAGAAAAGGACGATACACTTCGATTTCGTTCACATACACAAGATTTTCGTCGTAATTCCCTCCGCGAACGGCATATTGTGTACTTAATTCGTTATTAGAATTTACACCTGGCAAAGATTTTAAAATGTTTTCAACTCCTGCATTCGCACCAGGAATTTTCCGAATCATTGCGGGTTCAATAAT
Organism: Flavobacteriaceae bacterium; assembly: GCA_947379965.1. Classification (GTDB taxonomy): domain Bacteria; phylum Bacteroidota; class Bacteroidia; order Flavobacteriales; family Flavobacteriaceae; genus Flavobacterium. The sequence goes on from CANCPC010000047.1 coordinate 14,009, forward strand.
CGTAATTCCCTGGACTCTTTTTTTGTTGTTTACAGTAACAATCACTTCGCCCATTTGCTCCTCTAAATCATTCAATACTAAATTAAATTCGTATTCTTCGTTGGGTTTTAAAGAAACTGAAACAGAGGCTTTTTTTAAAGAAATATGCGAAAAAGCAATTGTTATTTTTTGATTTGCAGGTACATTCAACCGGTAATAGCCATTTTCGTTCGATTTAGTTCCAACACTTCGTCCTGAAATATTTACATTCTCTACAGGTTGGTTATTTTTATCAAGAATAATTCCTTTTATATAAGCAGATTGTGCAAAAGTTGCAGATGCAAAAAAGGAAAAAAGAAAACCAACTATTATTTTACTTACACTCAATGAATTAAATTTTTATTGTTTTTGACTTCTGAAAAAATGCGATTCAAAGATAGTAGAATTACCTATATTATCGGTAACAATTAACTTTAATTCATTGGCCCCATCAGCCACAATACCATCACTAAAATTATGGGTAATTATTTTTGTTTTATTATCATATTCAAATAATATCCAGTTTCCATTCAAATAACCATTATACGATTTTATCCCTGAAAGACTATCACTAATCATAAATTGAATACTTTTTTGCCCAGTTAACCATTTTCCTTCAATAGGTTTTAAAATACTGATTTTAGGTGGTGTGCCATCAAGAACTAATTCAAATTTACCTAAGGTTTTAGCTTTTGCAGTAAAAACATTTCCTTTTTGAAGTGTTGAAATATAACTTATTTTAGTTCCATCAACTGCGCCTATAAACAATTTATCTTTTTTTGTTTCTGGATATTTATGATCTTCGATAGAAATCGTAAAACTCGAATGAACCGGTACAGAATCGTCATGAAGTAATAAGACGTCATTTTTGAAATCAAAATTCATATAAAAATCATCATAAAAAGTTCCAGCAGGAAAGAAAACAGAGACATTGTCTTTCTCGAAATTAGTTTCATTATTCGCTTTTATAAAATATTTTGAAAGAACAGGCTCTTTATTAATAACTGAAGGCAAAACGGTAAACTTTATCGGAACAGAAACAGTAGTTTTATTGCCGTAAAAGTCAGCAACTTCAATGCGATAAATAGAGGCTAAATTGGGAACCACATCAATAACACCATTCTTTTTATCGGCGGTAATTATACTCAATTTATAAGGGTTTCGCATAAATAATTTTTGAATTCTTTGGTGCGTATTTTTGTATCTTGGATAATCAATCAATGCATTCACATAGCGCATTTCATCAAAAGAATAGGTGTTAAATTCATACCCAAAATTAGGAGTTCCGTTATAAAAAGTTTGCACTTTATAAACACCATTATTATTGAAAGAAACATCATCACTATCGAAAGTATTTATACCAAAACCAATTTTTCCGTTAGCAACCACTTTATCAGCAAGATATGTACCGTCTTTTTGTAAAACCAAATTAAGCAATAAAGGGCGTTTCGATTGATTTACTGTGGTGTTATTATCTAAAGGATAAACATAAACGCTAGAAATAACCGGTTTTTTTGTGTCTTTTATCTGTTTATCAAAACCAAAAAATAAGGGATTTATGATATTCTCGGTTTTATTATCACGAAATTCAAAATGCAAATGGGGTCCTTCGGAAGAGCCTGTATTTCCTGAAAGCGCAATAATTTGACCTTTTTGAACTGTCAATTCTCCTGGCTTTAAAAAGATTTCTATTTCGAAAGATTTTTCAGAATAATGGCTTTTTTTTACCAATTCCTCTATAGCACCTATGGTTCTTTGCAAATGGCCATAAACCGAAGTAAAACCATTTGAATGAGTAATATAAATGGTTTTTCCGTTCCCGAAAGTAGAGATTTTTATTCTTGAAACATAGCCATCAGCAACAGCGTGAACTTCTAAACCTTCTCTTTGTGATGTTTTAAGATCAAAACCTGCATGAAAATGATTCGGCCTCAATTCACCAAAATTACCGGATAACTGCATTGGAATGTCTAATGGAGGTCTAAAATAATCCTTCGGATAATTAGTTTGGGCAGCAACTGAACCGCATAAAAAAAAAATAAATAGGGAAAATCTCATCGAATACATTTTTGCTAAGGTAAAAAAAAGAAAACTATAAAAAAAAGAAAAGCTCAACTCCTTATAATACTGATATTTATGTTTTTTAATACAAAAAAACAATAAAAATATTGAAATAACAAAAAGGAATACTAACTTTGTAAGATTATGTAATACGTAGGACCTATTATGAGTGTAATTGCAGAAATTATTGATATTCTTGAAAATAAGATTGAAAAACTTTTTGACAAAATAAATAGTTTAGAGAAAAACAATCAAGACTTAAAAATTGAATTAAAAAAAGCTGCAAATAGAATAGAAACTCAATCTTTAGAGATTGACGCCTTAAAAAAGCACTATGAATCACTTAAAATTGCCAACACATTACTAGGCAGTGAAGATAATAAAAGAGATACAAAGCTTAAAATAAATTCATTAATTCGTGAAATTGATTACTGTATAGCCCAGCTATCAGATTAGTAAAGATATGGACGAAAAGCTTAAAATTAAAATATCGATTGCGGACAGAGTTTACCCATTGACGGTAGACCTTTCTCAGGAAGAAGGACTCAGAAGTGCTTCAAAAAAAATTGATGCGATGATTAAGCAGTTTGAAGAAAATTATGCTGTTCGTGATAAACAAGATGTATTAGCAATGTGCGCATTGCAATTCGCTTCTCAATCCGAACAAAAACAAATTGATAATACTTCTAACGATATTACAACCATCGAGAGAATAAAAAAAATCAATACGCTTTTAGATCAATATCTCGACAAATAAACGTTCTTTACAGAAAACTAAGATACTGCCTACATTAGTTCATATTTGGTAAACTCAACACTAACAATTTAGAATGAGCAAATCATCACTACTAAAGCATGCCACGCCTAGGCGAGGAAACTTGAACAGTGAGTTAGCTCAAAACTTGTCTTATCGAGTTTATTCAATTCCCTAATGTAGGCTTTTTTATACATAAATTTTAACAAACAATGGACAGTACACTATTAATAATCATTACAGGAATAGCAGGAATTGGCGGTGGTTTTTTGATTTCAAAATTAATCGAAAAAAGCAACGTTTCTAATTTAATTAAAAATGCTAAAAAAGAAGCCTCATCAATTTTAAAAGATGCGA
>CANCPC010000048.1 GCA_947379965.1 Flavobacteriaceae bacterium
GTTACTAAATTTAGTAAAATAATTTTCGATTTCGAAACTATATAATAATTCGGATTATTTTTTTAGAAAAGGAATCAATCCACCAAAATATACTTTCTGATCATCATAAAAATCCATGTGACTTCCCTTCGGACAAAATAAAAACGTTCCGTTTTGAACTAATTTTGACATTTCTTCCATATGTTTTGGATCCATAGTATCATATTTTGCTCCAATAACTAATGTAGGTATTGTAATGTTTTTTAAATCCGCTTTTCTATCCCACAATTCTAATTTTCCTGAAATACCAAATTCACTAGGTCCTTGCATACTAACATATAGCGATTGATTCATTTTAGCAAAAGAACGGTTCACAGGTTCTGGCCAATCTTTTGAAGGAAAGCGAAGAATATGTTTTTCGTAAAAATTAGGAAGTAATAACTCCATATATCTTGGATTAGAAAAATCTTTAGCCGCTTCAATTTTCTTTAATTCGGCTAGAACTTTTGGATTCATTTGCTTTGCTAAAACATCATCGGCATATTTCCCATATTCAGGACAACTGGACATCATATTTGAGATAATCAATCCCTTCATATTATGTTGGTATTTCAAAGCATATTCCATTGCTAGAATTCCACCCCAAGAATGTCCTAATAAATAAAAATTAGAAGAATCTAAATTTAATGCTTTTCGAACTTGCTCTACTTCTTCTACATAGCGACTTAAATCCCAAATTGCTACATCATTCGGATTATCAGAATTTCCACAACCTAATTGATCATAATAAATAATTTCAATTCCTTCTGCAGGTAAAAAATTTTCAAAGCATTCAAAATATTCATGTGTTGCGCCTGGACCGCCATTTAAAAGCAATAATTTAATTTTTGGATTACTGCCAATGCTCTTGGTCCAAACTTTAAAAGTGCCTTTTGGAGTTGTTATTGGGATGACTTTAATACCTCCATTTTGAATGCTATCATTCGATTTTTGAAAATAATTATTTTGTGTTTGAGCATTTACTTTTTGACCAGAAGCCAAAATACTCAGCATAAAAATAAATAAGAATTTGAATGTATTTTTCATAGTATTTATTTTTTGGGGTTGATTACACGATTATAAATTAATATTTCCAGCTAATTCTTTCAACGAAATTTCAGATAATTTAGCTAGAAACTGAGCATTGCTGTAGCGCACTTTCGCATTGATATAATTCAATTGTGCCGTTCTAAATTCTAATGTAGTTATTGTTCCAATATGGAATTTATCTAGCGTAATGTCTAAATTTTGTTTTGCATTGGCTACATTTTTCTCTTCTAAAGTAATCAATTCTAGGTTTGTTAAATAGGTTTGATAAGCAGTTGTAAGTTGAGTATTTAAGGCTAAACTTTGTTGTTCAATGGCTATTTTAGAATTGTCAATTTGAATTTGTGCAATTTTCTCATTTCTATTTTGAGCAAATCCATCAAATAAATTTAACGAAGCTTTAAATCCATAATTAAGTCCATGGGCGGAAGCTTGCGAAGTGAAACCTATGCTCGAATGGCTTTCTGAGAAATTATAGCCTGTGTTAACTGCAACAACAGGATATCGAGCCGCTTTTATTTGTTTTAATTGCAATTCCGAAACTCGTTTATTGATTATTTGGGTTTCTAATTGTGGATTTTGCTTTGCGGCTAATGCGGTTAATTCTGGAAGCAATAATACAGCATCAACTTTGATAACATCGACAACTTTATAATCTAATTTTGCATCTCTAGCAAGAATTTGGTTGAGTAAAACCTTTGTATTAGCATACAATTCCTTTTGTCTTAATAATGCAACTTTATCCGTATTCAAATCGACTTGAGCATTCAAAACTTCTAATTTTGAGGCTTTTCCAATGGTAAATCTATTTTGCGCCAAAGCTAACCTTTGTTTCGAAATGACATTTGTTGTGTCTAAAGCGGCAAGCTGTTGTTGTTGCTGTACCAAGTCAAAATAGGTATTATTTACATCGCTTATTTTGGTTATAATAGTCAGTTTTAATTGGGCTTCCCCTAATTTTTGTAACTCTTTTAGTTGTTCAAGATTAGCAAACATTTTGAAACCATCAAAAACAGTCCAATCTAAACCCACGCCGTAATTCAAACTTCTACTTTTTGCGTTATCTAATGCCGTAACTGTTCCGTCTTGTTTCGTTTGTGAACTATTTTGTATGGAGTTGCTATTGGCTAGCGTAGCTGCAACTTTTGGCAACATTCCAGCATTTCCATTACTGACGTTTGTCTTGTCAATGTTTAAATTGTTTGATGCTATTTTGATTTCATAATTATTTTCCAATGCAATTTTTACTGCATCTTCTATAGTCAAAACTTCTTGCGCATTCATTTTTAGGATGCAAAAGAAGAATAAAACTAGGCTTTTAAGTATCGTTTTAGAATTCATCATGATTATTTACTTTCTTTTTCATATTCGTCAATATGGTCAAATTCTGGATAATGTTTTCTAGCTTTAGACCACATTAAATACATCGAAGGAATAACAAATAGGGTTAAAATTAAAGAGAAAATGGTTCCTCCAACGATTACAACTCCCATCCCAATTCTACTTGTTGAAGCGGCACCAAGTGACATGGCAATAGGCAAAGCTCCTAATGAAATTGCTAAGCTTGTCATTAAAATAGGACGCAATCTTGATTCTGACGCTTCCATTATTGCCTCCATTTTCGATTTCCCTTGTTCTCGTAATTGATTCGCAAATTCGACAATCAGAATTCCGTTTTTGGTTACCAAACCAATCAGCATTATCGTTCCAATTTGGCTAAAAATATTCCAACTTTGGTCGAATAACCATAAAGAGAATAAAGCTCCGGCAACCGCCATCGGTACTGTTAAAATGATAATAAGCGGATCGATAAAACTTTCGAATTGCGCCGATAATATCAAGAAAATCAATAATAAGGCCAGTCCAAATGCGAAAGAAGTATTCGAACTACTTTCAACAAAATCACGTGATTCTCCTCCCAAATCGGTGGTAAAAGTATCGTCAAGAACTTTGGCTTTAATATCATTCATAGCTTTAATTCCGTCATTAATACTTTTGCCAGGAGCAAGACTTGCCGAAACTGTTGCCGACATATATCTATTATTATGATACAATTGCGGAGGATTACTTTTTTCTACAATCTTCACCACGTTATCCATTTGAATCAATTCTCCTTTATTGTTTCTGACAAACATTGAGGTTAAATCGAGTGGTTTAGAACGGTCTTTTAATTCAAATTGTCCAATGACTTGATACTGTTTTCCATTTTTCATAAAGTATCCAAAACGCTGACCACTTAACGAAAGTTGTAATGTTTGCGCAATATCCATAACCGAAATCCCTAAACTTTCCGCTTTTTCTCTGTCTATAGAAACATTGATTTCGGGTTTGTTAAATTTCAAATTGACATCCGTAATGGCAAAAGCAGGATTCTTAGCGGCTTCATCCATAAACAATGGAATTTTTTCACGCAATTTTTCAAATGTAGGTGCTTGAATAATGTATTGAATAGGTAAACCACCTCGCTTATTTACAGCAATTGTAGGTTGTTCCATTATCGAAGTTTTGGCATCCGAATATTTTTTGGTCCACTTGGTTAACTTTTCAGCAATTTCTTTTTGAGTCTTTTTACGTTCGCTTGGATCTGTTAATGAAATTCGAACTCGTCCGCTATTGGTTGCCGAAGCATTAAAACCAGGCGCTGTTATAACCAAACTTACTTTTTTCTCCGGAATAGAATCATCAATTAATCTAGAGATTTCCTGCATAAATCGATCCGTATATTCATAGGACGAACCTTCAGCAGTCGTAATGCTCATCATCAATCCACTTCGGTCATCATAGGGTGCAGTTTCTTTTTTGATAATCGAAAAGAACAAATATATAATCCCAAAACAAGCAATTAATATAGGGAAGCTCAACCATTTTCTTTTCATAAAACGACCTAAAGCATCTGCATAACCGCTATTTAATTTTTGAAAATAAGGTTCAGTGGCAATGTAAAATTTAGATTTTTTTTGTTCACCACCTTTCATTAAATAGGCATTCAACATAGGAGTTAAAGTCAAGGATACAAAGGCTGATATTAATACGGCAGCGCCAATTACAACTCCAAATTCCCTAAACAAACGACCTACAAATCCTTCGAGGAAAATTACTGGTAAGAAAACAGCAGCTAGTGTTATCGAAATGGAAATTACGGCGAAAAATATTTCGTTCGAACCTTTAATGGCAGCTTCAATTGGGGACATGCCGGCTTCCACTTTTTTATATATATTCTCGGTAACCACAATTCCATCATCAACAACTAATCCTGTAGCCAAAACAATAGCTAATAAGGTCAACACATTTATCGAAAATCCAAATAACCACATGATAAAGAAAGTGGCAATTAAGGAAACAGGAATGTCTATTAATGGTCGAAAAGCGATTGCCCAATCTCTAAAAAATAAATAGATAATTAAAATTACTAACAACAAAGAAATCCCTAATGTTTCGGCTACTTCAAGCACTGATTTTTTTACAAAAGCAGTATTGTCAATAACAATATTCAGTTTAATATCCTTGGGTAATTCTTTTTTTAAAATTTCAAATTTCTTGTAAAATTCCTTCGAAATATCTAAATAATTCGAACCTGGAAGAGGAACAATTGCAACACCTACCATTGGCAAACCAGATTGGCTCATTTTTGTTTCTACCACTTCAGGCCCCAGAATGGCTGTGCCAATGTCACTAAAACGAACTATTTTATCGCCTTTGGTTTTAATGATAATGTTGTTAAATTCTTCGGCTTTGGTAAGATTCCCAACAGTTTTTACAGTTAGTTCGGTATTGTTACCCGTCAATTTTCCAGAAGGTAATTCTACGTTTTGTTGGTTTAAAGCTAATTTTACATCCGAAACAGTACAATTATAAGACGAAAGTTTGGATGGATCGATCCACAAACGCATCGCATATTTTTTCTGGCCCCAAATCTGAATTCCACTGACACCAGGAATAGTTTCTAATCGTTGACCAATAACATTTTCGGCATAATCACTTAATTCTAATTCATTTCGGCTATCACTTTGAATAGTCATAGAAATAATCGCATCAGCATTAGCATCAGCTTTGGAAACGACAGGCGGAGCATCAATATCTTTAGGCAAAGTTTTTGCTGCCAAAGCTACTTTATCACGAACATCATTTGCGGCAGTTTCCAAGTCTTTATTCAAGTTGAATTCGACAGTAATTGTGCTAGTTCCTTGAACGCTTGAAGAAGTTATATTTTTAATTCCGTCAATTGAATTGATTACTTTTTCAAGTGGCTCTGTAATTTGCGATTCGATAATATCAGAATTGGCTCCTGAATAATCTGTTCTAACTGAAATTTGTGCTGGATCGATAGATGGAAATTCTCTTACGCCGAGAAAACTGTAACCAATAAGTCCAAACAAAACAATTGTTAAGTTAAGAACGATGGTTAATACAGGTCTTTTTATACTTATGGTGGATAAACTCATTGAGATTTTAGATTTGAGATTGCTTATTTAAGAATTTTAATTTGCTGCCTATTGAAAACTGACAACAGAAATCTGCTGTCTATTTCACGTTTACTTTCACGGGAGCATCTTCTTTTAACGACATAACTCCTGACGTAATTAGCGTATCGCCAGTTTTTAAACCTGAAAGAACGATAATAGATGCGTCAGTTCTTGTAGCTGTTTCAACCATAACTTCTTTCACTTTTCCCATGTTTGAAACAAAGACTTTTTTCCCGTTTTGTACCGGAACAATTGCTTCGGTAGGAACAATGATGGCATCTTTAATAACGTCTAAAGGCAATTCGACGTTGGCAAAAGTTCCAGGTAATAATTTTCCAGATTTGTTTTCGGAAATGGCACGAACTTGCAATGTTCTTGTAGCTATTTGAACTTCGGGCTCAATAGCATAAATTTTAGCTTCATATTTATCATAAGAACCAGCAACGGTAAAACGTATTGTAGAATTTATCTTAACTTGATTCGCATATTTCTCTGGAATTGAAAAAGTAATTTTCAATTTGCCAATATTGACTAATTTAGCCACTAAAATTGAAGGTGTAATATACGTTCCAGGCGAAATAGAACGTAAGCCGATCTTTCCTGAAAATGGAGCGCGAACAGAAGTTTTTGCAATTTGAGCTTTTATTAATTGGCTTTGTGCTTGTGCCGATTTATAATCAGCTCTTGCGATATCAAATTCTTCTTGACTAATAGCCTCTTTTTGTAGTAATAGTTTAGCTCTTCTTTCATTTTCGGAAGCTAAATTTTCTTTAGTATTCGCTTGACCCAATTGCGCTCTTAATTCTAAATCATTCACTTTAAAAAGCACTTGTCCTTTTGATACATTACCACCTTCATTGAAATGTATTTCTTCTACAATTCCCGAAATTTCAGAACGAATTTCCACTTGTTCATTGGCTTCTATTGATCCTGAAAGTGAAAGATAATTATCAAATGTTTGAGAATGAACAACAATTCCGTTTACATTAGTTGATTTATTTTTACCTACTTTGTCTTTCGAATCGTCATTTTTATTTTTATTTGAAATAATTCGATAAGTTATAAAAGTACCTAATCCGATAATTAGTAAGGTATAAAAGATGTGTTTTAATTTCATAATTATAATAAAAGTAATATTAGAATTTCCTGTATTTTAAAAAAGCAAATTTAGGTTTTAGAATTTGTAAAAAGGCATTTTTAAACATATTTAATAACTCATAAAAAAAAATATTTTGATTACTAAAAAGGATTTTAATGTCTACAATAATTTTTTAAAGTTGATTTGATAACTTAAAAGTATAAACATTAACTTATGTAATTCCAGATATTTTTCTTTTTGGTTAATTCAATGTAAGTGGTTTTCAAAATGGAGTTTTCTGGCTTTTGCATGGGTGCATCGTCTTTCAGAATTTTTAGTGCATAATTTCGGGCTAATATTAATATATCACGATCCCGAACAATATCAGCAATTTGAAGATTCAAAACACCGCTTTGTTGGGTGCCCATCAAATCGCCAGGACCTCGAAGCTTGAGATCTACTTCGGCAATTTCGAAACCATCATTTGAACTCACCATGGTTTCCATTCGGGTATTACTATCGCTGGAGAGTTTATGTGAAGTCATCAAAATGCAATAACTTTGTTCGGCACCACGACCCACACGACCACGCAACTGATGCAGTTGCGATAATCCAAAACGTTCCGCACTTTCGATAATCATGACGCTAGCATTCGGGATATTTACACCGACTTCGATCACAGTTGTAGCGACCATAATATTCGTTTTTCCCTCGGCAAAGCGTTTCATTTGGGCATCTTTATCGGCGGGTTTCATTTTTCCGTGAAGGATAGAAATCGAATAGTGTGGCAACGGAAAATCTCTGGAAACACTTTCGTAACCATCCATTAAATCCTTAAAATCCATTTTTTCCGATTCTTGAATCAACGGATAAACGATATAAATCTGGCGACCTAACTCAATTTCATCCCGAATAAATTTCCAAACTTTCAAGCGATTACTGTCAAAACGATGCACGGTTTGAATGGGTTTTCGTCCCGGTGGTAATTCATCAATCACCGAAATATCTAAATCGCCATACAAACTCATCGCCAAAGTTCGCGGAATAGGAGTGGCGGTCATCACCAAAATGTGTGGTGGAATTTCGTTTTTCTTCCACAATTTAGAGCGTTGTTCTACGCCAAAACGATGTTGCTCATCAATCACGGCCAAGCCTAAATTTTGGAATTTTACTTTGTCTTCCAATAAAGCGTGCGTACCAATAAGTATATGTAAACTTCCGTTTTCGAGTTCTTCATGAATGATTTTTCGAGCAGCAGTTTTAGTGGAACCTGTTAGTAATTTTATATTGATATTTAGCTCTTTGGCTAATTCGGTTAAACCGTTAAAATGCTGATTGGCCAAGATTTCTGTTGGTGCCATCAAACAAGATTGAAAGCCATTATCCAAGGCAATTAGCATACTCATGAGCGCTACAATTGTTTTCCCGGAACCCACGTCACCTTGTAATAATCGGTTCATTTGAGCGTTGCTTCCCATGTCGATTCGGATTTCTTTAATCACTCTTTTTTGAGCGTTTGTCAATTCAAAAGGCAGGTGATTGGTATAAAAATTATTAAAATAGGCGCCCACTATGGTAAACGGATGTCCTTTTATTTTATGTTTCCGAATCAGGTTTTTCGTGATTAACTGCAATTGGATATAAAACAATTCCTCGAATTTTAATCGGAATTGGGCTTTCGCCAAAGCTTCGGCACTTTTTGGAAAATGAATATTAAATAAAGCGGCATTTTTAGGAATCAGTTTCAATTCGGTAATCAAATAATCCGGCATAGTTTCCGAGAAAGCAGCTTGTGTTTCCAGAAATAATTGTTGAATCAGTTTATTGATCACCCGATTCGAAATTCCACGATTCGCCAAGGTTTCTGTCGAAGGATAAACGGCTTGCATCGCTGAGCGCAGGCTTTTCTCGTGTTCGGTCATCAACTCAATTTCGGGATGCGCCATATTAAAAGTGTTGCCAAACGAAGTACATTTTCCGAAAATCACACATATTTCATTCAACTTCAAACTCTCGCGAATCCATTTGTGCCCCTGAAACCAAACGAGTTCCATTTGTCCTGTGTCATCGACAAAAGTGGCAACTAATCGTTTTTGGTTTTTGCCAAATTCAACGGTTTTGATATTGATTATTTTACCAATAATCTGAACTTCGGCAGCATTATTCTGCAACTCATTAATTTTATAATAACGCGTTCTGTCAATATATCGATTTGGGAAAAAGTTAAGCAAATGTCCATACTTATGAATTCCCAATTCCTTGCGAAGCAAAGCACCACGGTTAGGACCGACGCCTTTGAGGTATTCGATGGGAGTTTCTAGGAGGTTTTGCTGCATATGTTTTTTTGGACACGAATTATTTTATACACGGATAAAACGGATTTGCAAAAGCAAAACGCGGATTAAAAACGGATTTTTAATTTGATGAAGCGAAGATAGTTTTTTGTTTGGAAAGTAGGAAATGAGATAAATTGAAAATAAAGTTATAAAATTGGTATTTTTGAACAATATAAAATCAATAATAAAATGACAACTCATCTCGCATTGCTTCGTGGTATCAACGTTTCCGGTCACAACATGATAAAAATGGAGGCTTTGAAAACGACTTTAGAAAATATTGGTTTCCAAAATGTGCAAACGTATGTTCAATCCGGAAATGTTTTTATTGATACCGAAGAAGAAAATGCTGCCAAAGTAGGTTTCCAAATCAAGCAAGAAATTTTCAAGGTTTTTGGGCATGAAGTTCCAATTGTGGTTATTGGCGAAGCAGATTTAAAAGCTTGTTTGAAAAACAATCCTTTTTTGAAAGAAAAGGAATTGGATACAAAAAAATTATACGTTGCTTTTGTTTCTATGGAATTGCAAAGTGATCGTATTAATGATTTGAAAATTAGCCAATTTAAACCCGACGAAGCCAGTATTGACGCTAGTCGAATTTATATTAAATACGCTGTTGGTGCAGGAAAAACAAGGTTCGATCAGAAATATATTGAAAAAAGATTGAACGTAATTGCTACAATAAGGAATTGGAATACGGTGACGCAATTGTTAAAAATATATGAAGAAAGAGAATGACAATTGAATCGTAATTAATCAATAATTCATTTTATGTCTTTATTCAAAAGTAAATATAAAACCGAATCCAACCGACTGAAAAATTGGGATTATTCCAGTGAGGCCATCTATTTTATTACGATTGTTTCCCAAAACAGGGAATGTATTTTTGGTGCTATTGTAGAAGACAAAATGATTTTAAATGAAAACGGAAAAATCATAGAAAAGGAATTATTGAAATCAATTGGGATTCGGGAATGTTGGTTTTTTCATAATTGGGTTATTATGCCCAATCATATTCATTTGTTGATTGAAATTATTATTGATTCGTCAATAATTCTTTCGTCATCCAACGTAGAGACGCACGAGTTAGAGACGCGAGAGGTAGAGACGCACTGCAGTGCGTCTCTACGTGAATCCGACACCGCATCCGAACATAAACAGGAATGCGAACCAGACGTATAGACGCACTGCAGTGCGTCTCTACAATTGGAATCAAAATTATCCCGAAAACCCAATTCTATTTCGTCATTTATTGCTATATTCAAATCGGTTACAACCAAACAAATTAATGAATTAATAGAGAATAACGCTGGAGAATCGATCTGGCAATCCAATTATCACGATCATATTATTCGGAATTACCAATCACTGGATACCATTTATCATTACATAACGAACAATCCCAAGAATTGGAATACAGATTCTATAAATACAATTTAAAATGAAATATCTTTTCCTTTTAATCTCTACAATCACATTTGCCCAGCAAACAAAATTTGTCGATTTCAAATCGGTTTCTGGTCAAGTAACAATTAATCCAGAGGAAAAATCAGTTTCGGGAGCGGTTCGGTATTGGTTTGATGTTTTGAAACCCATAGACACCATTAAAATTGACGCTCAAAATATGACATTTTCGAAGGTCGAAAGGAATGAAAAGAAGATTCAATTTACAACCAACGGAAAGCAACTTTTTTTGATTTATCCGTTCAAAAAGGGGAAAAATACAATAAGTTTTGAATATAAAGTAATTCCAAAACAGACCTTATATTATGTGGGTTCCGAAGCCACTAATAATTTACAAATTTGGACGCAAGGACAAGGGAAATATACCTGCAATTGGTTTCCGAGTTTTGACGATGTGAATGAAAAAATTATTTTCAATTTAAAAGTTGTTTTCGATTCTAAATACCAAGTGATTTCGAATGGAGTTTTGCAAAATAAAGAAGAACATAATAATTCGACTTATTGGAAATACACCATGCAAAAGCCAATGAGCTCTTATTTATTGATGCTTGCCATTGGAAAATTCAACAAGAAAACAGAGTATTCAAAATCAGGAATTCCTTTAGAAATGTATTATGAACCCAAGGATTCGGTGAAATTCGAACCTACTTTTCGCTTTTCAAAAAGAATTTTTGATTTTCTAGAAAAGGAAATAGGAGTGAAGTATCCGTGGAAAATATACAAACAAATTCCCGTTCGCGATTTCTTGTATGCCGGAATGGAAAATACATCGGCAACGCTTTTTTCGAGTCGGTATGTTGTAGATTCTACTGGTTTTGAAGATCGAAATTACACCAATGTCAATGCGCATGAATTGGCACATCAATGGTTTGGCGATTTGGTAACCGCCGAAAACGGAAAGAATCATTGGCTTCAAGAAGGATTTGCGACCTATTATGCTTTATTGGCCGAGAAGGAAATTTGTGGTGACGATTATTTCTATTCGAAATTATATGAATATGCGCAAGAATTGAAACAGGCGTCCAAAACGGATACAATTCCTATTTTAAATCCAAAAGCAAGTTCGTTGAGTTTTTACCAAAAAGGAGCTTTGGCGTTACATGTTTTGCGAGAAGGAATTGGAGAAAAGAAATTTAAAAAAGCGGTTCGAAATTATTTAAAAAAGCATTCTTTCGAAAGTGTAAATACACAAGATTTCTTTGCGGAAATCAAGAAAATTTCTAATTATGATTTAGATAATTTTAGTAAAGTATGGCTTGAATCATCTGATTTTAATAGTCAAATTATCAATGATTTACTTTTAAAAAATAAATCAATACAAACGCTTTCCGAAATTAATGAACTTCGAAATAAACCATTATCTGAAAAAGTTGAATTCTTTGCAGAAACACTTCATTCGGATGTGTATTTTTCTGTAAAAGATGCGATTGTTTACCAATTAAAAAACGAAAGTTTCGAAGATTCAAAAGTCTTATTAATTCTTGCTTTGGAAACGGGAAATGTTCAAGTTCGTCAAGCAGTTGCTAGTATTTTGACTAAAATTCCAAAAGAATTTAGAACACAATACGAAAGTTTATTAAATGATAAATCGTATCAAACTCAAGAAATTGCTTTATACAATTTATGGAATAATTTTCCGGAACATCGCATAGAATATTTGGATAAATCTAAAAATTGGATTGGTTTTAACGATTTTAATTTAAGGACTTTATGGTTGTCGCTGGCTTTGTCAACGCCTAGTTATTTGGTAAATAAAGAGATTTTAACCCAAGAATTGATTGACTATTCTTCGCCCAATTTTGAAGCCACAACACGACAAAATGCTTTAGAAAAATTGATTGCTTTTCATCTTATAAATAATGCTGTTTTGAAAAATTTAGTCAATGCAACAACAAATCCAATGTGGCAATTTTCTAAATTTGGAAGAGATAACATTCGAGCATTGCTAAAAAATCAGGAAATGAGAGTTTCTTTTCAACAGATTTTACTTAATTTAGATGAGAAAGAAAAATTTCAATTAAACCGATTGTTAAAAGAGTAAAATATTTAAATTATTTAGTAATATCTACCAAAATTTAGCTACTTCATTTTTTATGAATGCTAATGCAGCACTACTTGGTGACGGTTTATCGAATAAATCCTTCAACATAAATTCTCGTAATTGATTAGCGTCCCTCACTTTTTCATTATTCGTTGCAATTAATATCATTTGAATAGTTGCATTTTTAGCTTTCATAATAACTGACCAACACTCTTCGGAAACATAAATTTGTTGGGTAATATTATGTTCAAATTCTTGTTCGATTTGTGCAATTATAAAGTTTTGATAATCCGTTTTGTCATTAGAAATAGGAACAATTCTTACCAATAATTGACTCGGATTAATTCGTTCCAAAAACAAAGTCATGCGCTCATAAGCTTGTAAACGCAAGGATAAAGAATCAAGTTTTGTGTCTTTTTGCAACAAATATTTTCTTTTCTCAGATTCGTTTTTTGTATGAAGTTCAAAGAAATTATAGGCTACAAATGCAATAATTAAAGTTGGTAAACTGTAACTTATTAGTTCTATTATTTGTGTAGAATCCATTTGTGATTTTAATTTTATTAACCAAAGGCAAATTAACGAATAAACAAATAAATTTATAGATTACATTTGGAAAAATTTTATTTAAATGGAATCTTACATCATAATTTTGCTTTGCTTAGCCGCTTTTGCAGCTGGATTTATCGATGCAATTGTTGGCGGAGGCGGACTCATTCAGACTCCAGTTGGATTGATTATGTTGCCCAATCTTCCTGTTTCTACCGTTATTGGAACCTTGAAAGTACCCGCCTTCAGTGGCACTTCGTTCGCTGCTGTTCAGTATCTAAAAAAAGTGGATATGAATTGGAAACTATTGATAATTATGATGGCTCTGGCATTTCCTTCCGCATTTTTAGGATCCACTTTATTGACTTATGTAAGCAATGATTTCATGAAACCTTTGCTATTGGTTGTTCTTTCTTTTTTGGTGATTTATACGTACGCTCAGAAAAATTTCGGACAACATATTGTCAAATCACATTCGGCTAGAACACAGGTTTTTTATGCGATTCTCATTAGTTTTGTTGTTGGTTTTTATGACGGATTTATTGGCCCTGGAACAGGGAGTTTTCTTGTTTTGGCCTTTATTGCCTTGATGGGTTTTGATTTTTTACATGCTTCCGCCAATGCTAAAATGGTGAATTTAGCAACCAATTTCGGTTCGATTTCTTTGTTTATGTTGAAAGGTAAAATATTGTGGGCAATCGCCATTCCGATGGCTTTTTGCAATGCTTTTGGTGGTTGGCTTGGCGCAAAAATAGCCATTAAAAAAGGGAATCAGTTTATACGTATTTTCTTTTTGATAGTGGTAATCGGAACCTTGATTCGGTTTTCGTATGACGTGTTTTATAAGTGAAAAAGGGACACGGATAATACGGATTTACTTCGTAAAGACGCGGATTAAAACTGATTTAAAATTATAAATAAGTTATTTTTTTGTCATTTCGACGCAGGAGAAATCACATCTTTTGCTCTCATTATGTGATTTCTCCTGCGTCGAAATGACAAAGTGAAATTTATGAAAAACTCAATTATTACGGAATAATACTTGAATTTTAATCACTATTTTTGCAATCAAGAGAAAAATTTTATGCAAAAATACATCGACCAACTTAACGAAGCCCAACGCGAACCTGTTCTCCAAAAAGACGGGCCAATGATTATTATTGCCGGTGCCGGTTCAGGAAAAACACGTGTATTGACCATTCGTATTGCTTATTTGATGAGTTTGGGCGTGGATGCTTTTAGTATTTTATCGTTGACTTTTACCAATAAAGCGGCACGTGAAATGAAAAAGCGTATCTCGGATATTGTAGGTTCTAACGAAGCTAAAAATCTTTGGATGGGAACTTTTCACTCCGTTTTTGCTCGTATTCTTCGTTCTGAAGCAGACAAATTAGGGTATCCTTCGAATTTTACGATTTACGATTCACAAGATTCGGTTCGAGCCATTTCAGCTATTATCAAGGAAATGCAATTGGATCGAGATGTGTATAAACCCAAACAAGTTTTAAGTCGGATTTCCAGTTATAAAAATAGTTTAATTACCGTAAAAGCATATTTCAACAATCCCGAATTACAAGAGCAAGATGCGATGAGCAAAAAGCCGCGTTTGGGTGAAATTTATCAAAATTATGTGGAGCGTTGTTTCAAATCGGGCGCCATGGATTTTGATGATTTATTATTGAAAACCAATGAATTACTAACGCTTTTTCCGGAAGTTTTAGCCAAATACCAAAACCGTTTTCGCTATATTCTAGTTGATGAGTACCAAGATACGAATCATTCGCAATACTTAATTGTTCGCGCTTTGTCGGATAAATTCCAAAATATATGCGTCGTTGGTGATGATGCGCAAAGTATTTATGCGTTTCGTGGTGCCAATATCAATAACATTCTGAATTTTCAAAAGGATTATGAAGGCGTGAAAACCTTTCGATTGGAACAGAATTACCGTTCGACGAAAAATATTGTGGAAGCGGCGAATTCGATTATCGACAAAAATAAAACCAAACTCGACAAAATTGTTTGGACAGCCAATAATGACGGTGCCAAAATAAAAGTGCATCGCAGTATGACAGATGCCGAAGAAGGGCGGTTTGTTGCCAGCACGATTTTCGAACAAAAGATGCAACACCAAATGCTTAACGGGCAATTTGCCATTTTGTATAGGACCAATGCGCAATCACGTGCGATGGAAGACGCGCTGAGAAAACGCGATATTCCGTATCGAATTTATGGTGGTTTGTCTTTTTACCAAAGAAAAGAAATCAAGGATGTTTTGTGTTATTTGCGATTGGTTATTAATCCGAAAGACGAAGAAGCTTTGGTTCGGGTTATCAATTATCCGGCGCGTGGAATTGGCGATACAACGGTCGAAAAACTGACTGTTGCGGCAAATCATTACAAGCGTTCGATTTTTGAAGTGATGCAGAATATTGATAAAATCGATTTGAAACTAAACTCCGGAACGAAGCAAAAACTGAATGATTTCGTGACGATGATTCAGAGTTTTCAGGTGATAAACGAAAATCAAGATGCTTTTTATATTACCGATCATGTTTCAAAAAAAACGGGATTAGTACAAGAATTAAAGAAAGATGCGACTCCGGAAGGGATGGCAAAAATCCAAAATATTGAGGAACTTTTAAACGGAATCAAGGATTTTACCGAAGGTCAAAAAGAAATTGATGGCGCTCGTGGTGCATTAACCGAATTTATGGAAGATGTGGCTCTGGCAACCGATTTAGACAAAGACACCAGCGATGAAGATCGGGTGGCGTTGATGACGATACATCTGGCCAAAGGATTAGAGTTTCCCTATGTTTTTGTGGTGGGAATGGAAGAAGATTTGTTTCCGAGTGCGATGAGTATGAGCACCCGAAGTGAACTCGAAGAAGAACGCCGTTTGTTTTACGTGGCGTTAACCAGAGCGGAACATCAGGCGTATTTAACGTATGCACAATCGCGTTATCGTTGGGGAAAACTGACTGATAGTGAGCCTTCGCGTTTTATTGAAGAAATCGACGGACAATATTTGGAATATCTTACCTCCGAAGAAACGAATTATCGTTATAAACCAATGATTGATAGCGATATTTTTGGCGATATTGATAAATCTAAATTGCGAATAGCGAAACCAGTTGCGGGAACACCACCCAAATATGTCACTGATAATGAACCGAAATCAGATATCAATATTCGAAAATTAAAACCACTTTCGAATAACAATTCTCCGGGAGCCGCTAATTTATTCGACAATAAACTTGTCGCTGGAAATATCGTGATGCACGAACGTTTTGGCAAAGGCGAAGTTTTAAACCTTGAAGGATCTGGTGCCGACAAAAAAGCTGAAATTAAATTTGAAGTTGGTGGAATCAAGAAATTGTTATTGCGTTTTGCAAAATTGGATGTTATTGGGTAAGTTTTTAATTATGAATTTTAAATTATGAATTACGATAAAAAATGGCACAATTTATAAAAATATACGAAGACAAACCGAACGAAGCAGCTATTGCCAAAGTGGTAAAGGTTTTGCGCGATGGCGGTTTAGTTATTTATCCAACAGACACTGTTTATGGTTTGGGTTGTGATATTACCAATACAAAAGCGTTGGAACGAATTGCAAAAATAAAAGGAGTGAAGTTAGAAAAAGCTAATTTTTCCTTTATTTGTCATGATTTAAGCAATCTTTCGGATTATGTAAAGCAAGTAGATACGGCTACTTTTAAACTATTAAAAAGAGCTTTGCCAGGTCCATACACTTTCATTTTGCCAGGGAATAATAATCTCCCAAAGGAATTCAAGAAGAAAACAACTGTCGGAATTCGTATTCCGGATAATACTATTGCATTAGAAATTGTGCGTCAGTTAGGAAATCCAATAGTTTCGACTTCTATTCACGATGACGATGATTTGATTGAATATACCACTGATCCAGAACTCATTTTTGAGAAATGGCAAAACCTTGTTGATATGGTTATTGATGGCGGTTATGGCGCAAATAAAGGTTCAACAATTATTGATTTATCTGGAGATGAACCAGTAGTTGTTAGAGTAGGTAAGGGGAGTTTGGACATTCTTTAATTACGAAATTGTAGATTTCAGTTGAAACACTATAAACAAAAAAACGTCTTGAAAAATCAAGACGTTTTTT
>CANCPC010000049.1 GCA_947379965.1 Flavobacteriaceae bacterium
GAAGTTACCAAAGCGTTAAAAAAAAAATATGTAGATTGCTTTGGAGGCCCAGATAATTCTTTAGATAATTTTTCGGATATTCAAAAGGCAATCAATTTTGCAATGACTTCTTTTCTTACAACAGGTGGAATTAGAGGTGGTTCTGAAAAAATAAGTAAGTTCCAACCTCGAAGTTTTAATATGGGCTTATCTAGAAGGGCCTTTGAAGCTTCTAAAGGTTTTGGAAATATCCATCCAGGTGAAGATCCTGATTTGTCCTTCCGGTTATGGGATTTAGGTTTTGAAACCAAACTTTTTCCAAAAGCATACGTCTATCACAAAAGAAGAATTGATTGGGATAAATTTTCAATTCAGGTCAATAAATTCGGAAAAGCAAGACCAATACTAAATAGTTGGCATCCTCAATACAACAAACTTACTTTTTTCTTTCCCTCTTTTTTTATAATTGGATTATTGGTCGGGTTAGTATTATTGATTTTTAATTACGATTTATTACTGCAACTTTATTGTATCTATTTCCTAATGCTATTTTTGGTTTCAACCTATAAAAATAAAAGCTTAAAAATCGGGTATTTATCAGCTATAGCTGTTTGGAAACAATTTTACGGTTATGGTACAGGTTTTTTGGAATCATATTTCAAAATAACACTTCTGAAACAAAAACCTCAAAAGGCTTTTCCAGAGTTATTTTTTAAAAATTAATATGACAAAAATAATAGGTTTAACTGGTGGAATTGGTAGTGGAAAAACCTCTGTTGCTACTTATTTTATAGCGGCAGGCGTTCCTATTTATATTGCCGATGATGAGGCAAGAAGAATAATGGAATCTCCAGAAATACTAAAGGAAATTAAATTATTTTTTGGTAGTTCTGTTTTCGAAAAGAAAATTTTAAATCGCCAAAAACTAGCGGAAGTTGTATTTAGTAATCCCGAAAAATTAAAACAACTTAATGCCATTATTCATCCTGCTGTAAAAAAGCATTTTGCCAATTGGATTTTAAATCATAAAAGTTTTCCGTTTATTATTTATGAAACTGCAATTTTATTTGAAAGTGGAAGTTACAAAGATTGTGATCTCATAATAACGATAAATGCGCCTTTGGAATCAAGAATTCAAAGAGTAATTCAGCGAGATAAAACTAATCGTAAAAATGTTTTAAAAAGAATAAACATGCAATGGACCGATGACCAACGCCAAGCTAAAAGTGATTTTGTTATTGAAAATATAAATCCTGAAATCACAAAATCAGAAGTAAACAAAATTCTTAAAATTTTGAAGATTCAATAATCTGAGTCTTTGTTGTTAATCTTTGGTTAATTTATTATTAGTTAGACTGTTAAAATGCTAATTTTGTATAGTTGAATAAATTGTTTTTTAGGATACTTTTAGTACTAATGAGTTTATCCTTGATAGGGATAATTTTGGTTCAAGTATATTGGTTTAACACTTCGTTTAAAAACAATGATGAACAATTCAAATATCATGTTAAACAAGTTATTGGAACTGTTGCAGATAAAATTCAGAAACAAGAAGCCTATACTTTTTACAACAAATACAATAAATATAAAGATAGTACAGGGAAAATTCCTGAGAAAAACGATTTATTACAGTTTTATTACATTCAAAAAAACAATAAGACCAATCAAACAATCGTATATTCTAATAGTGTTACTTCCGAGGATTATAATATTTCCTCGACGTTCTTTGATAAAAAATTTGACAGTGTAAAATTCAAAAGTTTTAATTCTAAACGTGTTACCGAAGTCTATGATAACAATAGATTTGATAATTCTAGTAATCAACATAAATTATCTCCTGATATTAAGATAGAAAAATCGGGTAATTTAGATGTATTAGATAATGCGCAATTTGAGATTTTTTTTAAGGATATAGCAGCTACTATGCCTATACAAGAAAGAGTCTCGAAAGAAAGTCTAGCAAAAATTTTGAAAAAAGAATTAGAAGAATATGGCGTAAAAACTAAATTTGAATATGGTATTTATAGTAATGGTTTAGCAACAAAAGTGAAATCGGATGATTTTATATATGATAAGAATACAACTTATACCATTCCTATATTTTCTGATAATGAAGGAAATAGCAAATATCAATTATTAGTTTCATTTCCTTATAAAAAGAAGTTTCTGCTTACAGATTTGGCAGGAATTACATTATTGTCAATCATATTTACTTTGATAATTATAATTGCTTACTCAAGTGCTTTAAATCAATTGATTCGTCAAAGGCATATTTCTGAAATTAAATCAGATTTTATTAATAACATGACACATGAGTTTAAAACACCAATTGCGACAATAAATTTAGCTTTAGATGCGATTAAAAATCCAAAAATAATTGATGATAAAGAAAAGGTTCTTAAGTATTTACAAATGATTAAGGATGAAAATATAAGAATGCATTCGCAAGTAGAGAATGTGTTGCGAATTTCTAAATTAGAAAAGAAGGAACTTAATATTGTTAAAGAATCTTGTAATATTCAAGAAATTATTGAAGATGC
Organism: Flavobacteriaceae bacterium; assembly: GCA_947379965.1. Taxonomy (GTDB): domain Bacteria; phylum Bacteroidota; class Bacteroidia; order Flavobacteriales; family Flavobacteriaceae; genus Flavobacterium. The sequence goes on from CANCPC010000049.1 coordinate 2,520, forward strand.
AATTGAGCATGTTAGTTTAATTCTAGAAGATCGCGAAGGAACAGTAATTAAACATTTTAATGCAGAAAGAATAAATGTTTTAGTAAATGAAGTTCATTTTATAAATGTATTTGTTAATATATTAGAAAATGCAATTAAATATTCACCTAATATTCCGAAGATCGAAGTTTTTACCGAAAATGTAAAAGGTTTGATGATTATCAAAATAAAAGATAACGGAATTGGAATGAGTAAAGTTGCTCAAAAAAGGGTTTTTGAAAAATTTTATAGAGAACACACAGGTGATCTGCATAATGTAAAAGGGCACGGATTAGGTTTAGCTTATGTAAAAAAAATAGTTGACGACCACAATGGTCAAATTTTTGTAGAAAGTGAAAAAGGAAAAGGAAGTACCTTCATAATAAAAATACCATTAATAAATTAAAAATATGGAAAATGTAAATAAAAGAATTCTTTTAGTTGAAGATGATCTTAATTTTGGTGCAGTTTTAAAGGACTATTTAATGCTGAACGATTTTGATGTAACGCTAGCTAAAAATGGAATGGAAGGTTTTGAAAAATTCAAAAAAGATACGTATGATTTGTGTATTTTGGATGTAATGATGCCTTATAAAGATGGATATACATTAGCTAAAGAAATAAGAGAAAAAAATCAGGAAGTACCTATTATTTTTTTAACAGCAAAATCTATGAAAGAGGATGTCTTGAAAGGCTATAAAGCAGGTGCTGATGATTATTTGAACAAACCGTTTGATTCAGAGGTTTTGTTGATGAAAATTAAAGCTATTATTCAAAGAAAATCTTCGGGTGTAAAAGCAGAACCTGTTCAATTTGAGTTTAATATTGGTAAATTTCACCTTAACTCAAAACTTCGTTTCTTGACTTTTGGTACTTTAGAACCCGTAAAATTGTCTCCAAAAGAAAACGAATTGTTAAAAATGTTGATTCTTCACGAAAATGATTTAATGCCAAGAGAATTAGCGTTGACAAAAATTTGGAGAGATGATAACTACTTTACCTCTAGAAGTATGGATGTTTATATTGCCAAATTAAGAAAATATCTAAAACTAGATCCTAATGTTGAAATCCTCAATATTCACGGAGAAGGATTTAGGTTAGTCGTTAAAAATAAAGCATAAGTATAAAAGGCTCGAAGTAATTCGAGCCTTTTTGTGTATCTCTAATTCAGGACGGGACATTTTAAATTTAAAAAACATCCCCCTAATTACGGGATTTTTTTTTATGTCTAATTTAGTTAAACGATTAATCTAAAATTATCTACGATCTTGAATGATTTCAGCGAGTAACTTTTTAGCGCGAAGTAGTTTTATTTTGACATTGCTAAGAGGTTCGTCGATTTTATAGGCTATTTCTTGGTAGCTCATTTCTTGAAAATAACGTAGTTGAATGACTTCTTGATAATGAGGTTTTAGCTCTTTAATGAATTGTAAAAGTTGCGATAAATTTTGCTCGGTTATTAATTCATCTTCTGCTGATGGAGTTGTATCTGCTATATTATAGGCCTGCTGGTTTTCTTCATCTGTGATTTCGATAAATAGGCTTGAATTTTTTTTTCGTAATAAATCAATGTGGACATTTTTTGCAATAGCAATTAACCATGTATTAAACTGAAATTCGGGATTATATGTAGATATTTTATCAAAAGCTTTTGAGAAAGTTTCAATAGTTATATCTTCTGAATTAGTCTCGTTTTCGGTACGTTTTAGCATGAAACCATATACTTCATTCCAATAAAAATCTAATAGAAAAGTGAAGGCTATTTGATCTCCTTTTTTAGCTTTTTCTATTTGTTGATTTATTTCCAATAGACAGGTTTTGAGAAAATATTTGTGATAAATATATTTAATTGAGTGAAAACAAGTGTGATTTCGATAATTGGAAACCAATACATTACATCTTTTTCTTTAAGTTTTCTAGCTGAGAATCCAAGGGTTATCCATGTAAATAAATATCGGAATCCAATTATGCTCATAACAATCATCCATTCATATTGAAAAGCTAGTAAAATAATTGCTCCGATGAAAAATAGTAATTGTGATATATAAAATACAGCTAATTGAATTTTATCAAATGTTTTGTAATAATTTGCAGTAGAAACATGCCTCCTTTTTTGGCTAAACCATGCTTTAAATGTTGTTTTAGGCTGTGAATAGGTAATACTTTCAGGCACAAAGCAAATAGTAGTATTATCGCCTGTTGCCACTTGGTTTATAAATAAATCATCATCACCGGAACGAATTTTCATATGATCGATGAAACCCTTTACATTGTAGAATTCTTCTTTTCTATAGGCTAAATTTCGTCCTATTCCCATGTAAGGTTTCCCCATTTTTGCCCAGGAAAAATATTGAACGGCTGTTAGCAAAGTTTCAAAACGTATGATTTTATTTAGGAAGGAGTTAGGGATTTTTTCATATGCTCCGTAACCTAAAACAATGGTTTTGCGCATTGTAAATTGGGCACTCATTGTTGTTATCCAGTCTTTTGAAGAAGGGAAACAATCGGCATCGGTAAAGAGTAAATAGTCTTTTTTTGATGCTTTTATTCCTAGTGTTAACGCGTATTTTTTGTTTCCCCAAAAAGCTTCGTTATTTTCAACTTTTACCAATCTAACATTGGGATATTGTTTTTCGAATTCTTCAAAAATTTCTAAAGTATCGTCACTCGAAGCATCATCAATCAGTACAATTTCGTAATCAGGATAATCTTGTTCAGCAAGAATTGGAATGAAGCGTATTACATTTTCGGCTTCATTTTTAGCACAAACTATTACAGAAATGGGAATCCTTTTTGGAGTATATTTTTGAGCTTTCGCGAAAGCAAATTTCCCAAAAATAAATAAATAATACACCATTTGAATGGTTACAATAAATATAAACGCGAAAAAGGTTAAGACTAACATATAGGTTTGGATTCTTTTTAGAATGTTCGCAAAGATAATTATCAATTGTTAATTATCCATTGTCAAATGACAATTAGTTTTAGTATTTTTTTTTAAATGTCTTTTAAATTTATATCTCTATATAACATTCACTTCGGCTTCGATATGAATACCAAATATCTTATAAATAGTTTCTTGAATATGAATCGAAACATCTAGAATTTCTTGTCCGGTTGCTTTGCCATAATTGACTAAAACCAAAGCTTGGTTTTTATGAATTCCGGCGTCTCCAAAACGTTTGCCTTTAAAACCAGCTTGTTCGATAAGCCATCCAGCAGGAACTTTTACCTCTTTTTCAGAAACTTCATAAAATTTCATTTCAGGAAATTTAGAATGTATTTTTTCGAAATCTATTTTTGAAAGGATTGGGTTCTTAAAGAAACTGCCACTGTTTCCTAGTTCATTAGGATCAGGTAACTTACTTTTTCGAATAGCAATTACGGCATTACTCACGTCCTTTAACGAAGGATTTAGGACATTGTTTTTTGCTAATTCACTACTAATGTCGCCATATGAAATATTGATTTTATGATTTCTTTTTGTTAGTTTAAAAAGTACGGATGTGATTATATATTGGTCTTTAGCTTCATTTTTGAAAATACTATCTCGGTATCCAAAATTGCATTCGTCTCTTTGGAAGGTTTTTATTTCTTGATTTTCAATTCTCATCGCTTCGCAGGAATCGAAAGTATCTTTAATTTCGGTACCATAAGCGCCAATATTTTGAACTGGAGTTGTGCCTACATTTCCAGGTATCAATGACATATTTTCTAACCCACCAAAATTTTTGTCAATTGTCCAAAGTACAAAATTATGCCAATTTTCGCCAGCTTGACTTTCAATCCATACAAAATCTTCATTTTCTTTGACTATTTTTATTCCTTTAAAATCTACGTGAATCACTAATGAGTCTATATCTTTTGTCAAGAGCATATTGCTTCCACCACCCAGAATAAACTTTCTTTGTAATTTATAATTTACTAAAATGCTTCGTAATTCAGTTTTATTATGAACAGCCACGAATTGTTTTGCTTTGGCTTCAATGCCAAAAGTATTATACTTTTTTAAAGAAAAATTAGTTTGTATTTCCATAAAGTGAATTGCTTATTGAATCTATATTCAAAAGTAAGTATTAAAATTTAGTTGTATAGGTTTTCAGCCAAATATGCATCATAAATAAAGGCATTAGGTAAGGTGTCATTTTGATGTCACCTTTGCGTAAATTTTCTACTAATTTTTTTGCATTTATGTGTTCGAAATAGGGTATTTTGAATAAATCACTTTTCGAAAATGATTCTAATTCATCTATAAACCCGGGGCTTTTAATTAAATAATCACCCCAAGGAACGCTCAAACCTACTTTTTTAAAATTTAATATTTCTTTTGGTAAACGATCTGACATTGCTGATTTTAGAACGTATTTCCATTTTTTCCCCGTAAAAAGCCATTTGTCTTCTAATGACCCTATCCCTATGATTAGCCTTTGGTCTAAAAAAGGTTCTCTACATTCTATGGAAGCGCCCATTGTACAGCGGTCATTTCTGTCGAGTAATGAACATAAATAGGTATGTTGATCAAAATAGAGAGCCTGTCTTCTTAAATTTTTTGGATAAAGTGATTTTGCCTCTTCCAGAATTTTATTTCTATATTCGTTTCTTGGCGGATTTGTTATTCCAAATGACTTGGCTATATCTTTTGGATAAATATTCGAACCATTAAATAGCACCAAATCATCGTGGTCTCTTATTTGAGAATAACGTGCTAATTTTTCATAACGTGGTTTTGATGTAAAATAATCCATGTTTCCAATAGCTCCAATCGAATGAAGTAAACTAGGATATTTCAAGGCTTTGTATCTAAAATAACCACCCATCAATTCATCTGCACCTTCGCCAGAAAGTAAAACTTTTACGGATGGTTTTGCCAATTGCGAAAGGGCCAAAATATGAGGTTCACTCAAATGCATTATCGGCTCATCTTGAAAATAAGTCGAATCGATAAGCTTGTCAAATAGGTTATTATCCTCTAATTTCATGGTGTGAAAACCAAAATCGAATTTTTCGGCCATCTTTTTAGCCAAATGAGATTCGTTGTGTTCTTTTTCTTTAAATCCTACGTTAAATGTTTGAACAGTTTTATAATTCTGATGGTTTAAGGATGCCAAAATCGAGGAAGAATCGAGTCCGCCGCTTAATAAAACACCAACCGGTACATCACTTATCATTCGCAATTTTACCGAATCGTCAAAGGTTTCTCGAAACCAAGTTTCGGGGTTTTGAATTATTGATTGGTTTTGAATTTCAGATTTTAAATCCCACCATTTTTCATTTGTTATTTTTCCACTTTCGTGAATGGTCATCACATATCCTGGCAATACTTTTTTTATATTTTCGTATAAAGTGTTTTCGCCAGCCACAAACCGATTAAAAATATATTCTTCTAATCCTTCTTGTGCCATTTTTAGAGGAACTCCAGCTGTAAAAAGGGCTTTTTGTTCGGATGCAAAATAAAAGCTTTCGTTGAAAGACGAATAGTATAAAGGTTTAACGCCCATTCTATCACGAACAGCGGTCAGTTTTCGTTCTTTTTTGTCCCAAATCACAAATGCAAACATTCCGTTGAGTCGGTGGAACATTTTTGAGCCATAAAGTTCAAATAATTTTAATAGAACTTCGGTATCAGATGTAGTTTTTATAGTAAAACCATTACTGCGTAGTTCAGGATAAAAGTCTTTGAAATTGTATATTTCGCCATTGTAAACCATTATATATCGGCCGTCATCAGAAAGAAAAGGTTGTTGTCCGGCTTTTGAAACATCTAATACAGATAGTCTTCGATGTCCCAATCCAATATTATTTTCGATAAATAAACCCTTGTCATCAGGGCCACGATGTTCCAGCGAATCTCGCATCTTAGTTAGAATGCTTTCATCCACTTTTTTTTGAGATTGAAAATACAAAATTCCATTAATTCCACACATAGTTATTGAATACGATTTGTGTTAATTAATTCGTGATATTTATCGGCAATGATTTTCATATTAATATTGTAATTGGCATTTTTCTGCACAAATTTTCTATTTTTTATTACAGCTTCATTGCGATATTCTTTGTTTTCGTATGCCCAAATTAGTTCTTCAGCTAACATATCAGGATCATCAATAGTTATCAATTGACCATTTTCTCGGTGTTTGATCCAACTTTGGTTTCCAGCAATATTAGTAACAATTGGATAACAGTTAGAGGCCATGGCTTCAAATAATGAAGCAGAAACACCTTCTGTTATAGGCATACTGATGTAAAAATTAGATTGTTGTAATAATTCTGGTAATTTTGAATTTGAAATTCGTCCGGTAAAAGTTACTTTGTTAGCAATATTTAACTGAGTTGTTAATTTTTTTAAGATTGATAATTGTTTTCCATCTCCAACTATAATAAGATCAAAATCAATCCCTTTTTGATTAATGATTTCAAAAGCTTTTAAAATTATTTCATGTCGGTATTCAGTTTGTAAAGAGCGAGTTACGATTGCTTTTATTTTTGAATTATTCTCATTGTTTTTATTTTCGAATTTTACTAAATCAATACCTTTTGGTAAAACTAATACCTTTTTCATATCAACATTCACTAGTTTCATCGAAATGGTCATGACGGGTCCCCATGCATGAATCAAATCAGCTTTTTGGAAAGCATAATGTTGAATTATTTTTTTTAAAGGTAATAAAATAGATTTATCGGGCCACAAATCAGTTCTGCCTTGTTGTGCAATTGCCACTAGTTTTACCCCGGATATTGCGGCCAAAAAACCATAACTTGTAGTTCTTTCTGCAATCACCATGTCGGGATGTTGTAATTTAATGATTTTTTTAATTTGGAAAATAGCTATACCAAATTCAATTATACGTATTATACGACTAAAAAAGTTTGTACTTGGTGTTTTTAACTCCCAAGTGATAATTTCGAAATCGCCAAATTCTATTAAGCCGCTCATCCAAGTAATAGCGTCGGCTCGATAGGTTTCTCCAAGAAAAAGTATTTTTCTTTTTTCCATAGAATTGAATTATTCTTCAGAAGTTAATGCTCTATTAATGAAATCGTTCAAAGGTTTTAATACAATAAGTTTTTTAACCATTTTTACAACAAAATCTTCTTTTGTAACTTCGTTTATATCAAACTTTTGGGTAGTTTCAAAACTTTTTAATTTCAAGAATTCAATAGCCGGATGCTCTTTTTCGTAGCCTCTAGGAGGATTTTTGAGTAAATTCTTTTCATTTCTATCAAAATCGCCAAACTCTTTTTGAAACTTTTTATTGTGAATGATTTCTTCTAAATCTTCATAAAAATAAGCAATTTCTTTACGTACTTTTTTTAAATCGTCCACTTCGGGACAATAGAATCCACCAGCGATAAAACTATCCGAATTAGAAATATGAACATAATATCCAGAGCGATTCATTCCTTTTGAACCACTTGACATCCAAATGCCAATATGATCTTTATAGGGAGATTTGTCTTTTGAAAAACGAATATCGCGATTGATTCTAAAAGTACAATTTTTTACTTCTAGCATTTCTAATGAAGGATCGAGAGGTTTCATCGTATTTAGAAAATCACTAACTAATTGCTGATAATCTTTTTTAAAAATTTCATATCTTTTTTTATTATCCAAAAACCAATCTCTATTATTGTTGGCTTTCAAGTCTTCGAGGAATTGCAAACTTTCTTTTGTGAGCATATTTATTTTTTTATTGCAATTGTTTTTTTAAATCTTCTTCACTAATAAATCCAGTATGTCTCCATTTTACTTCTTTGTTTTGGTATATCAAAAGTGTTGGAAGTTCATTTATTTTAAGCTCTTTAATCATTGTTTTATTTTCATCAGCATCCAATCGAATGATGACAATTTGATCAGCTAAATCTTTTTGCATTTGATCAAGAAAGAGAGCCATTTTTTTGCAAGGAGCACACCATTTGGCATTAAAATCAATTAGTACTTTTTTGTCTGTATTTAATAATTCGGCATATTCTTGCGGACAAATTCCAATTATTTTATCACTAGTTTTAGATAAACCTGTGGCATTCCATTTCATCATTCCGCCGTCTAGTTGTATGATAGTTTTAAAGCCTAATTCTTTTAATTTAGCAGACGCTTTTGCACTTCTTCCACCACTTTTACAATAAACAAAAACAGGTTTTGATTTATCTAATTTTTCAGCGCCAGTCACAAAATCATTTCCAAGCCAATTGACATTTGTCGAATTGTCAATGTGTTCCGATGCAAATTCTTCGGGAGTTCTTACATCTAGAATTTGTGCTTTTGGAGTTTCATTTATTTTTTTTGCGAAAGCCTCAGGAGAGATTGTTTCTATATTATTAGAAACTTGTTGTCCATTACATGAAAAAATAGAAATAGCTATTATAAGTTGAAATAAAGAACTGAATTTCATAGTATTTGGGTTGATGAATTAAAACGCTAAAATAAGTAATTTCTATTTGCAATTCGGAAAGAATATCTAATATTAAGGTTTTTAATTTTAATTTTCTGATTTTGAAAAAGTGCTATTTTTTTTCTTTGATTGGTAAATTTTAACTCTTAGTAATGAATTTTCTCGAATATCTTCCCAGAATAAATTCACATCGCCTTTGTGGTAATTAGGCATTAAAAAAGTTAAATAGCGGTAAGGAAAATGAGGTGGTGAAATCCAAATTACGCCATCATCAACATGAGTTACAAAGCTATTTTTATACATTTTTCCATTAGAATACAAGAATCCTTTATGGAGTTCCTTTTCAGCAATTGTTTTTTTATCCCAAGTAACAGGGTTAATCACAACTTTTCCTTTATACCATTTGTATTGTTTTTGATCAAATTTCTTTTTGAATGTATTCCATGTTACAAATCCTCCAATTTCATCAGGATGTTCCATAAACGAAACGGTGCCAAATTGTTTTTTGTCAAAACCTATACCCGGAATATAAGCTGCTACTAGTTGGTTTTGCAACGATTTTCCATCAAAAAAGTCACGTAATAAAGCGCCAACATGTGTACTTCCTTGGCTATGGCCAGCCAGAATGATTCCGTGACCGTGATTGTAATGTTCTAAATAATATTTGAATGCTGCTTTAACATCGGAATAAGCGAGCAATAATGCACTTTTTCCGCCATTTTCTATATTAGAATAGGAGCGAAGATGCGCTTGGCGATAATAAGGAACATATAAATGACCTGAACTCGCCCAAGCGGAAGCCTGGAAATGAACGGCACTTTTGAGTACTTTATTTTGTTGAATGCTGTCTTCTATCGGAACATTCCATCTTTTATCTTTCTTCGAAACTATTAATGTGGGATATACATAAAATACATCAATTGAATCTTGAGGGTTTTGTACAGGGTAATTTTTAAGAGTTTCAGGATATCTCCCTGGTAAAACTGCCCAGTTTTTTGCTAATGAGTAGTCGATACTTTCTGAAAAATTTTGAAGCGTTTCACTATTTTTTTGAGAGATTTGCATTCTGCAACTTATAAAAAGGAAACCTGTAAAAATAAAAGATAGGGTTTTGTATTTCATATTTTAAGGTTTTAAAATAATATGAATATAGGCAATTTTTAAAAATTAAAAATTTTATAAGTTTGATGAGTTGATTTAACAATTTTTTCGGTTCGTTCTGGATGAGTATCCGATATAAAAAGCTGACCAAAATTGTCGTTATTGACCATTTTGATTATTTTGGCAACTCTATTTTCATCTAGTTTATCAAAAATATCATCAAAAAGCAAAATTGGTTTAAAGCCACTTTGGGTTTTCAAAAACTCAAATTGTGCCAGTTTCAAAGCAATTAAGAACGATTTTTGTTGGCCTTGCGATCCAAATTTCTTTATGGGATAATGATCAATTTCAAATAATAAATCATCTTTGTGAATCCCTACACTTGTGTAATGCAAAGCTTTGTCTTTATTGATATTTTCCTGTAAAAGAGGAAGTAAATCTTTTTCAAATAAGTGGCTTTCATAAACTAATTGTACCGTTTCTTGTGAATCGGTTATCGCTTGATGATGTGTGTTGAAAATTGGAATAAATTGCTCAATGAATTGTTTGCGTTTTTCAAAAATATATTTTCCATAAATGTCTAACTGTTCATTATATATTGAAAGAGTATCATTATCGAAAACAAAATTCAAAGCAAAATATTTCAACAAAGAATTGCGTTGACTTATTACTTTTTGATATTGAATTAGCTGCTTTAAATATTGAGGATCCAATTGTGAAATTACGCTATCCATAAATTTTCGACGTGTTTCACTGCCCTCAACAATCAAATCGGTATCGGCGGGTGAAATAATAACTAATGGAATAAAGCCAACATGTTCCGAAAATTTATCATAGATTTTTCCGTTGCGTTTCAATATTTTTTTCTGGCCTTTTTTTAAGCTACAAACTATTTGCTCCTTTCTTTCGTTGATTTCGAATTCGCCATCAATTACAAAAAAATCTTCACCATGCTTAATGTTTTGCAAAGCCAATGGGTTGAAATAGCTTTTTCCTTGGGATAAGTGGTAGATAGCATCAAGCACATTGGTCTTTCCAATTCCGTTTTTGCCCACAAAACAATTTATTTTGGATACAAATTCAAAACTTGCTTCGGAAAAGTTTTTATAATTGAATAAGGAAATATTTTTTAAATACATGGATGAGTCTTGCTGGTATTGAGAATTTACTTTATTCTCATTGTTTTTTTAGAAGCTGCAAATTATTGAAAAATATCCATAAAAATAACTTTTAGTCATATTCAGAAGAAAATATTTTTCAAAGAAATAGTAATTTGAGTTTAATAAAACAAAAATGTATATTTATTTGAATAATAAAAGCATTTTTTTATGACTATAACAATAAAAATTTTATTTTTGCGGCTCACTAAATTAAAATTAAATGGCTACGTATAATAAAAGAGGATATAAAGCATCAAAAGAAAAAGAAGTAATTGGAGTAAATGAAGTTACTGAAGATTTAAAAGTAATAGAAAAGAACAGCACAACTGCTGGTGTTTTTTCAACATTAGACGCAACTGCATCCAAAACGGAGGATTTTGTTGCTAAAAACCAAAAAATTATTATTGGATTTGTTGCCGGTGTTGCATTGTTTACAATTGGATATTTAGCATATCAAAAATTTGTTGCTGCACCAAAACAAGATGAAGCTGCTAACGAAATGTTTGTTGCTCAACAAAATTTTCAAAAAGCAACCGAAGGAGTGGCTAGCGACTCATTATATAAGCTATCTTTGAATGGTTCTGAAGGAAAATTTGGTTTCATAAAAATTGCTAACGAATATTCAGGAACAGATGCCGGTAATCTTGCTAATTACTACGCAGGAATTGCTTACCTTAACACAGGAAAATATACTGATGCAATTGTTTCACTAGGAAAATTCAAATCAGAAGATGAGATTTTAAGTGCTTTGGCAAAAGGAGCTATTGGAGATGCTTATTCACAAAATAATCAGCCAAAAGAAGCTTTAGAAAATTATATTAAAGCAATAGAAGTAAACAAAAATGATTTTACTACGCCTCGTTTCTTAATGAAAGCTGGAAAAACAGCTTTGGCATTAGGTAATAAAGCAGAGGCTCTTAAATATTTTACAGATATCAAAGAAAATTTTGATGCAACTCCAGAAGCTTCATCTGTGGATGCTTTGATAGGATTAGCTCAATAATTGTGTTTTCCAGACTTTAGATTCCAAAGATTTTTTAATCTGGGATTCTAAAAATCTAACAAGTCTAAAAATCTAAATAAAATGGCAACCGAAAACAAAAACTTATCTGAATACGACAAGAATTCAGTACCAGATGCGAAAAATTTTAGATTTGGGATTGTAGTTTCTGAATGGAATGATACCATTACCGAAGGACTTTGTTTAGGAACTGTTACCGGTCTTCTAGAAAATGAAGTTCCCGCTGAGCATATCATTCGTTGGAATGTGCCAGGTAGTTTTGAACTTATTTATGGTGCCAAAAAAATGTTACAAACTCAAAATGTAGATGCTGTAATCGCTATAGGCTGTGTTATTCAAGGACAAACTAAACATTTTGATTTTGTATGCGAAGCCGTTTCACAGGGAATTAAAGACTTAAATATAGAAACAGATATTCCTGTTATTTTTTGTGTGCTAACCGATAATAACATCCAACAATCTATTGATAGAAGCGGAGGAAAGCATGGTAATAAAGGAACTGAAGCTGCAATTGCTGCTATAAAAATGGCCTATTTGAGACATCAAGCTTCATTTAGTCATCAATTCAAAAATCAACAATTATTGGCGAACCCAACTTTACAAATTGAAGGGCAGCCATTATTAGAAGAATAAAATACTAATTTATACGATTATTAACCTATACTATTCCCCTTATGGTATAGGTTTTTTTTTAAGAAAATGTTAGCTTTAAAATAGAATGTAAATTCATTAAATTTGTGGGGTTTCAAATCTGAAATCTGCAATCTAAAATCTAAAAATGTCGAGTATTATTCAATTACTTCCCGATCACGTTGCCAATCAAATTGCCGCTGGAGAAGTCGTACAACGACCAGCTTCTGTAGTTAAGGAATTATTGGAAAACGCAGTTGATGCGGGTGCAAACGACATTAAATTGATTATTAAAGATGCCGGAAAGTCATTGGTACAAGTTATTGATAATGGTAAAGGAATGACCGTTACCGATGCTCGTTTGTGTTTTGAGCGTCACGCCACTTCTAAAATTCGTCAAGCCGAAGATTTATTTTCGTTGCATACCAAAGGTTTTCGCGGCGAAGCATTGGCATCGATTGCAGCTATTGCTCATGTGGAAATGAAGACCAAACAAGACCAAGATGAGTTGGGAACGCATATCGTAATCGAAGGAAGCAAATTTGTTTCTCAAGAAGTGGCGGTTTTGCCAAAAGGAACTTCGTTTGCCGTCAAAAACTTGTTTTTTAATATTCCAGCACGTCGTAATTTCTTAAAGTCGGATACGGTAGAATATCGCCATATCATAGATGAGTTTCAACGCGTAGCTTTGGCACATCCACAAATATATTTTACTTTTTACCACAACGGAAGCGAAATGTTCAATTTGCATCCTTCGAGTTTAAGACAGCGAATTGTCAATATTTTTTCGGGTAAAACCAATGAAAAACTAGTTCCTGTAAACGAAGAAACCGAGATTGTTTCTATTCAAGGTTTTGTATGTAAACCGGAGTTTGCCAAGAAAAATCGTGGCGAGCAGTTTTTCTTTGTTAATGATCGTTTTATAAAAAGCGGTTATTTGCATCACGCAGTTATGGCAGCCTACGACGGAATCCTGAAAGACGGTGCACAACCTAGTTATTTTTTATATTTGACGGTTCCGCCAAATACGATTGATATCAACATTCATCCCACAAAAACGGAGATTAAGTTTGATGATGAATCGGCTTTGTATGCTATTTTACGTGCTTCGATTAAACACAGTTTAGGGCAGTTTAATGTAGCCCCAATTCTAGATTTTGATCGTGATGCCAATTTAGATACACCATATCATTATAAAAATTTGGAAGGCTCAACGCCAACCATTCAAATAGATGGTAACTTTAATCCTTTTTCTGGAGAAGATAAACCAAATAAACATTTTACAAATTATAGAAAACCAGAATCGGCCGCTAACTGGGAAAGTTTATATGTGGGTTTAAAACAAGATACAGAGGAAATAGATCCTATTTCATTTGAGAATGATGCGGTGACTTCTTCCTTATTTAATAATGAGGATGTGGAACAAGCGGTTCATAAGACACACCAAATTCATAAAAAATACATTGTCAATCCCATTAAATCAGGAATGATAATTGTGGATCAGCAACGGGCACATCAGCGTATTTTGTACGAACAATTTTTGACCAATTTCACGGTCAACTTGGCGTCAAGCCAGCAATTATTGTTTCCGCTACATTTGTATTTTTCGAATAGTGAAATACAATTAATAACGGAATTGAAACCATCATTAACTAATACTGGTTTTGTTTTTGAGGAAACAAATGAAGACAGTGTTGTTATTTCTGGATTGCCAGTTAATGTTTCGGAAAGTGAAGCTTCGGTGGTTTTGGAACAATTATTGAGTGATTTACAAGATGGAATTCCCGAAAGTAGTTTTAGCCAGAATGATACCATTGCCAAATCGATGGCACGAAGTTTGGCTGTCAAAACCGGAACTTATTTAACCCAAAAAGAACAGGAAAACTTGGTTAATGAGCTTTTTGCCTGTAAAGATCCCAATGTTTCCCCTTTTCAAAAACCCACTTTCATCACGATTCGTGTGGAAGATTTAGACAAAAAATTTGCACTATGAGAAACGTAACCGAAACGGTAAAACAATTAATTATTATCAATGTCTTGTTCTTTTTAGGAACATTAATTTCTGGCGATGCTGCTTATAAATTTTTGGCTTTATATTTTCCGGAAAATTCTTATTTTCAAGTATGGCAGCCAATAACCCACATGTTTATGCACGGTGGTTATATGCATATTTTCTTTAATATGTTTGCTTTATACTCCTTTGGATCAGCTTTGGAACATTTTTGGGGTGCCAAAAAATTCCTATTTTTCTATATTTCATGTGGTTTAGGAGCAGCATTAGTAAATAC
>CANCPC010000050.1 GCA_947379965.1 Flavobacteriaceae bacterium
TTTGATAATTCTGACCAAAAAATAAACTTTTATTTTTTTTGGAATAAAAAAAGGTCATAAATTCGCCTCAAGAAAATAAAATTTCTGAACAAAAAGTCCTTCGATTTTAATTTATATAGCGAACTAATTAAAAGAAGAAAGGATTAAAAATCAAAAACTAAACATTAACTAAAAACAATTAAACATGAAAAAAGTAATTTTTATTTTAGCATTAGCACTTACGAGTAGCTTAACTTTCGCTCAAGACAAACCGCTTGAAATTACAGGATCTGTAGATACTTACTACAAATATGATTTTGCTAAAACAGCAAATATTCCAACTAGTTTTGCATCAGACCAAAATTCACTTTCTATAGGAATGATTGATGTTGCATTGAAAAAAACAACTGGTAAAACTTCATTCGTTGGTGAATTATCTTTTGGACCAAGAGGAGAAGGACAATCTATATTAAATAGTGGTTCAGCAGGTCAATCTTTCCATATTCAAAATTTGTATGCTTCTTATGCTGCTTCAGATAAATTTACTTTAACTGCTGGATTTATGGCAACATTTATAGGATATGAAGTAATTTCTCCATTAGGAAATTTTAACTATTCTACTTCTTATTTGTTTACTAACGGTCCATTTCAAAATGCAGGAGTAAAAGGAACTTATGCTTTTTCAAGTAAAGTTAGTTTGATGGTTGGTGCTTTCAATGACAATTGGAATGTATACCAAGCAAATCCTGAATTTGGTTTAAATGCAATTGGTGCTCAATTAACTTTGGCTCCTGTTAAAGGATTAACTGCTTATGTAAATTATTTAGATGGTTCTGTAAGTGGTTCAATAATTGATTTGACTGCTGCTTACCAAATAACTCCTAAATTTAAATTAGGTATCAATGCTGCCGATTACTCTAATAGTGGTAGTGTAGGTTATTCAGGTATTGCCTTGTATCCATCGTATTCAATTGAAGATAACTTCGCTTTAGGATTACGTGCTGAGTCTTTTAATTTTAAACAAGGTTCAGGTGATAAATCAGTAAGTGCATTGACACTTACTGCAAATTTGAAGTCTGGTGGTTTAACTTTTATCCCAGAGTTTAGAGTAGATACAAATTCTAACAAAACAATGTTCGTTGGGTCTGATTTAGCTGCTACTAAATCTGCATCTCAGTTTTCTTTAGCTGCTGTTTACGGTTTCTAAGAAGAACCATTTTAAATATAAAGTCCCGCTAGTGCGGGACTTTTTTGTTTGTATGCTTTTTGGTATTGTTAAACAAAGAATCTATTCTTCGTAAAAGTGTATTCTAATTACTGTTTTTTATAAACAGCATAAATCGTATTTATGGTCTTTGCATCTAAGGTAGCACTTACATCTGTTTGAATAAAATGAAGTTTAAATGCTATAATTGCTGCCGGAAGATTTTTAGTATTATAGCCAATAATTCGTAATCCTTGCTCGGCATTAAAATCGGCAGGAGCTTGTTCTATTATATCATCAGGCCAAATTCCGAATCCCATTGAAGCTAATAATTTCCATGGAAAAAGCGCACTTGGATCTTTTTTTCGTTCTGGAGCAACATCTGAATGACCAATGATATTTTGATTTGGAATGCTATAATCTTTTTTTAGTTTCGTTAACAATGCTAGTAAGCTATTAATTTGTGGTGTTGAAAATTCTTGCTTTCCGTTATTGTCTAATTCAATACCTATAGAAGACGAATTAATATCGGTATTTCTCCCCCAAGATGAAATTCCTGCATGCCACGCTCTAAGATAGTCATTCAGCATGTGCACTACTCGGCCATCTTGTGCGATTACATAATGCGCACTTACCTTAGTTCTCGCTAAAGTAAATGTCTTTAAAGTTTGCTGTAGCGAATCTTGAGCCGTATGGTGTAAGATAATAAAGTTGGGTTTTCTTAAGTTGAAATTAACTGTCCCAACCCATTGAGTACTGATTCCGTTTTGCAAAGGTTCATCACCCATTTTTGAAATCGAGTCTTTAAAGGTAAGGAGTTGTTTCAAATATAAAGTATCAACACTTTTTGCCGGAATTGTAACGTTTTGCAGTGGCTCTGCTTTTTTTTCAGAAATCGTTTCTTTTAAAGTATTTAAATTTTCGTTGTATACTTTCTCACTTTTTTTATAAGGATTAGTAGAGCAAGAAGTGATTATAAGTCCCGAAATTAAATAATATTGAGGGCTTTTTAATAAATATTTCATTCCTTAATTAGTTTCGATTTTTTCTTTTTTGTGTCTTCCACCAGAACTAGATTCTTTTTGTGATTTTCTATCTTCTTTAAAAGCAAGGTATTTTGGTTTTTGGTCTGCGTTTAAAAAATCCATTATCTTTCTATCGGTAGTTTCTGAAAGTATTTTGAAATTTTTTGCTTGTTCGTCTTGTGAAGTTTCTTGTTTAAGAATACGTCCCTGAGTATCCAAACTTTCTTTTATTACATTCGATATGGCTATAACCTGAAGTTCATCCAATTTTAGGGCAGGTGTCATCTTTTCCATTATTTTAGAAATAGTTACTTCTATAGGAATTTCCTTTGGTTTATCGGGTGTGTTTTGTTGATTCATACTACGGTTCATTCCACCTCCACTCATACCACGATTCATTCCACCGTAACCACCTCCATAACCTCCGTAACCTCCATAACCTCCTCCATATTGTGCGGATATTGTATTGATTGAAAATATCAAAAAAGCGCTTATTAGTATTGTTTGAAATGTTTTCATGGTTCGATTTTTAAAGTGTTATTTTTCAAAAATTAAATAATATAAATTAAACAGGTACTGCGTATAAATCAAATTCGGTAGCATCTGTAATTCTTACCATTACAAATTCGCCAGTTTTTACATAATGTTTCGATGCGTCAATAAGAACTTCGTTATCTACGTCAGGACTGTCAAATTCTGTTCTTCCCACAAAATGTTCGCCTTCTTTCCTATCAATGATACAACGGAAGGTTTTGCCAATTTTCTCTTGGTTCAAATCCCATGAAATCTGGGATTGAATCTCCATAATTTCATTGGCACGATCATTTTTCACCTGTTCAGGAACGTCATCAACAAGGTCGTAAGCGCTTGTGTTTTCTTCATGCGAATAAGCAAAACAGCCCAAACGCTCAAACTTCATTTCTTGAACCCAGTCTCTCATGATTTCAAAATCTTCCTGAGTTTCGCCAGGATAACCTACAATCAAAGTCGTTCTAATGGTAATTCCAGGAACTGCTTCGCGGAATTCTTTTAGCAATTTTGTTGTCTTTTCTTTCGTAGTACCACGTTTCATCGATTTCAAAATCGAATCTGAAATATGTTGCAACGGAATATCTATATAATTACAAATCTTTGGCTCGCGTTTCATAATTTCCAAAACATCCATCGGGAAACCAGTCGGGAAAGCATAATGCAAACGAATCCATTCAATTCCTTCTACTTTTACTAATGCTTCTAGCAATTCGCCAAGATTCCGTTTTTTATAAATGTCTAAACCGTAATAAGTCAAATCCTGTGCAATCAAAATCAATTCTTTTACGCCATTTTTTGCCAAACCTTCCGCTTCTTTCACCAACTTTTCTATTGTTTGCGAAACATGTTTTCCTCGCATCAACGGGATTGCACAAAAACTACATGGTCTATCGCAGCCTTCAGCAATTTTTAAATACGCATAATTTTTTGGAGTCGTTGTCAAACGTTCACCCAATAATTCATGTTTGTAATCGGCACCCAAAGCTTTCAACAAAGCAGGTAATTCTGTAGTTCCAAAAAACTGATCAACATTTGGTATTTCTTTCTCTAAATCAGGTCGGTATCTTTCAGATAAACATCCGGTAACGAATACTTTATCAACTAAACCACGTTCCTTTTTATCGGCATATTCTAGAATCATATTCACTGATTCTGCCTTGGCATTATCAATAAATCCGCAGGTATTTATAACAACAATATTTCCTTCTTCTTCATGAACAACATCTTTACCGCTGGCTTTTAGTTGTCCCATCAACACCTCGCTGTCGTACACATTCTTAGAACACCCAAGAGTGATCACGTTTATTTTATTCTTTTTTAAAGACTTGGTTCTCATAGATTTATAGTCCCTATATTTTGGGCATTTTGCAAAATTACAATTTTTATTTTTAGGAGCATAAACCTTTGATTATTTATGAACTTTTTGTCCCGCTATTCGCTACAATCTCCCGAAAAAATTGGGAGGATTTCCACTTCTATCGGGGCTATTTTATAACTTTTTGTAGTTTTAATCTCGTTTTAAAAAAGAAAACCACTTTTGATTATTTATTCAAAAGTGGTTGGCTTTTTTTTTGTTTAATAATCCTATTCGGTTAAGGCTCTCTCTGCTTCGGAGAGTGTTTGGGAGAGGATTTTACAATTCAAACAACAAAGTCAATGAAACCGTATTGTTTTTAGTATTTATATTTGCTGGATCAGTAAGTCCTTGACTGAAAAATCCTTGTTGCGAATTTCTATGCGCATGAGAATAAGCCAAATCTAATTTGGTTGCACCAAAATTATATCCTAAACCACCTGAATAACCAGTTAAGTCTCCAATTGTATTTTTATCTTTATAAGGGCTTTCTTCAGAGCGATATCCTCCGCGAAAACTCCATTCTTTAATTTTTATTTCGCCACCTATTCTTAATTCAGCTGTACTATTTAATAAGTTGCCCATAGTGTTATTAATTCCTATAAAATAGGCATCGTTTGTGGGCATAAATTTAGTTTTGCTATAATCTTTCATAGCATAATCGACGCTTATTAAACCAGATTTACCAAAAACGTAGGCAAAACTTCCAGTAACCTTACTTGGTGTTTGTAATTTGTATGGATCGTAAAAATTTGTTAAACGAGGATTTACAATATCAGGAGCTAATTCTCCGCTAGTGCTTGCGCTAACAGCAGATATTTTTTGAGTTAACTCGTCGCTCATATTAAACCAAATTGGTGATTGATACGCTAATCCTAAACGAAGTCCATTTGTTACTTTTGCAATTGCACCAATTTGAAATGAGAATCCTGTACCATGGGTATATAATTCATTGTCAAATTGTAACCGGCTTACTTCATAATTTGAAGTTAATGGCGCATTATTGTCTTCGTAAAAACTAGTGGTTTGTCTAAAATCTGTAAAATGGGAATTTAAATTAATTCCTAAAAACAGTTTGTCTTTATAGGAAGTTGCTGCATTAAAGGATAATTTGCCATTATTTCCAATAGAAACCATATTGTTTTCTTGATAATAATTTCCTCCTGCAGGAACATTCGAAAAGTATTGAGTGTTATTGGCATTAGAAGCATTTACTGGATTAATGATATATGCTTGGTAACCCAAAAAGGCTTGTTGTGCGCCATGTCCTAATTGTCCATATGTAGAATTTTGCAAATCGGTTAAGGGAACACCATTTGCATAATGCAAAAAATAATTAGAAACAGAATTGTTAGGGTTTGTACCGGACGAAAATATCGAATTATTAAATTTATTTGCGTTCTCATAGTTTATCTCAAATGAAATTTTTTTCCAATTGCCATCAGGATTTGCATCTTTAAAAACAAAAACACCTCCTGCTTGATTTAAATCAAAGGAATTGTCATTTGTAGTTTCGTTTTTGCCAAAGTAATTAGAATTGTTTTTTGTGCCATAGTTACTAAATGTTGTCGCCACTTGATTGTTGTTAAAAACAACTGAACCTGCAGGATTGATATTTATTGAAGATAAATCTCCGCCCAAAGCACCAAATGCACCGCTCATTCCTCTGAAACGAGCAGTTCCTATTAAGTTTTCTTCCGAATATCGAACCGCATCTGTAATTTCTTGTGATTGAGCTAGACTAAAACCGAAGCAAGCAATAATCATATATATGTATTTCTTCATTTTATATAGAGTAAGTTTTGTTAATTTTAAGTTTTCTAAGATTAATTATCTTCTTCCGCCACCGGATGATCTACCACCACCGCTACTGCTGTTTCCGCCACTGTACGAACTTCCCGAAGATCTTGAGCCGCTATCATTGTTTGAAGATCGGCTTGAACTATTGTTGCTAGGAGTATAGCTCTGACGAGAATTAGTAGTGTTTTGTTGGTTGCTGCTACTTCTTGATATCGAATAATTGTTTGAAGAATTATTTTGTGTGGGATAACTATTTCTATTAAGAAGAGTACTATTTCTAACCGCATTATTTACAGAATTGTTACTTCTATAATTTTCAGTTCCGTTTCTGTAAATGTTTGTAGAAGGATTTGTAGTTCTATAATTAGAATTATTGGTAATTGTATTCGATTGTCTTTGATTTTGAGAAATTCTATTTATATTAGATATCGTACTATACGAAGATCCTCTTCTGCTAGGATTATGGGAATAATTAGTACCATAATTAGTACCATAATTAGTATTATAATGACCATAATTACCCCAGCCATAATTGGAGTAACCCCATCCGAAATTCGAATAGCCCCAACCATAACCATACCCGTAACTTGGAAAATCCCAACCATATCCGTAATAGGGGTATCCATACCCGTATCCATAATAAGGATATCCAAAACCCATAGACATATTCCAAGGATTTGTATAAACATTTATCGAAGTACTTTTGGTATTATTTCCCCAATCAGCATAATTCTGATTGGAATTGCTAAGGTTTTCATTTGTAGAATTGTAATCACTATAATTATTTACATCGGTGAAAATCTCTGTCGGAGCATTGTCGTTTTGTAATGAATTAAAATATTCTTTATAGCGATTACTTGAATTATTTTGGATAGACTTTTCGGTATTTCTAGAATATGAATTGCCATAAATTCCATCACTGTCATAGTAAGAACTATTTTGATAGGAGCCACATGACGTCATCAAAACACTCAAAAAACCAATAAGTGAGAAAATAGAAGCATTTGGAAAGGAAAAAATATTAGTTTTCATATCTGTAGTTTTTTTTATTGTTGCACATTACAAAAATAGTTAGTTTTGCCGAACTATTTAGTTAAAAAAATAAAACAATATTTGTGCCAAACTATTCAATATGAGCAAAAACCTTACAACACGAGCGGAAGATTATTCAAAATGGTATAACGAACTAGTAGTTAAAGCTGATTTAGCTGAAAATTCAGGGGTTAGAGGATGTATGGTTATCAAACCGTATGGCTATGCAATCTGGGAAAAGATGCAGGCGGAACTGGATAGAAAGTTCAAAGAAACGGGACACGAAAATGCTTATTTTCCTTTGTTTGTTCCAAAAAGTATGTTTGAAGCTGAAGAAAAAAATGCCGAAGGTTTTGCCAAAGAATGTGCTATTGTAACTCATTACAGATTAAAAAACGATCCTGACCATCCAGGAAAATTAATGGTAGATCCAAATGCAAAATTGGAAGAAGAACTTATTGTTCGTCCTACAAGTGAAGCTATAATTTGGTCTACCTATAAAGGATGGGTACAATCGTATCGAGATTTACCTTTGTTGATAAACCAATGGGCTAATGTGGTTCGTTGGGAAATGAGAACGCGTTTGTTCTTGAGAACTGCCGAATTTTTGTGGCAAGAGGGACATACTGCCCATGCAACTAAAAAAGAAGCTATAGAAGAATCAGAGAAAATGATGCATGTATATGCTGATTTTGCTCAGGATTTTATGGCTATTCCGGTAATAAAAGGATTAAAAACTGAAACAGAACGTTTTGCAGGGGCCGAAGAAACCTTTTGTATCGAAGCATTAATGCAAGATGGCAAAGCTTTGCAGGCAGGAACATCACACTTTTTAGGGCAAAATTTTGCGAAAGCTTTTGATGTAAAATTTGCTAATGCCGAAGGAAAACAAGAGTATGTTTGGGGTACTTCATGGGGAGTTTCTACTCGATTAATGGGAGCTTTAGTAATGACGCATTCCGATGATAAAGGATTGGTTTTACCTCCTAATTTGGCACCAATACAAGTGGTCATTGTTCCTATTTATAAAACGGATGAGCAATTAGACGAAATTACCGTTGCCGTGAATGTATTAGTTTCTCAATTAAAGGAATTAAACATTGCAGTCAAATATGATAGTAGAACGACTCAAAAACCGGGATTCAAATTCGCTGAATGGGAATTAAAAGGAGTTCCTGTTCGAATTGCAATTGGTCCAAAAGACCTTGAAAATGGTACTTTTGAGATTGCAAGAAGAGATGATTTGTCTAAGGAAACGGTGAATAAAGAAGGAATTGCAACTTATATTCAAAATCTATTGAAACAAATTCAAAATGATTTGTTTAATAAAGCCTTAGATTATCGCGATGCTCACATCACAGAAGTGAATAGCTTTGAGGAGTTTAAAGCAGTTTTAGAGGATGAAGGAGGTTTTGTTTCGGCACATTGGGATGGAACTGCGGCTACCGAAGAAGAAATTAAAAATTTGACAAAAGCTACTATAAGATGTATCCCATTGGATAGAGTAGAAGAAGCGGGAAGATGTGTATTTACAGGCAGTCCATCTGTTGGCAGAGTGTTGTTTGCGAAGGCCTATTAAAAAAAAATAAAAAAACACACATCAGCTATTGCGCGAATAAAAAATAGTTGTATTTTTGCATCCGCATTACAAAAGCATGGTCCGTTCGTCTACCGGTTAGGACACTTGGTTTTCATCCAAGAAATGGGAGTTCGATTCTCCCACGGACTACAAGTTTTTTTTAATTATTAATGTAATGCAAAGGTCCGTTCGTCTACCGGTTAGGACACTTGGTTTTCATCCAAGAAATGGGAGTTCGATTCTCCCACGGACTACAAATTAGTTGTAAATAAGTTTTGTAAAATTTAAATTAGTGTCTCTAGTTTTTATTTTATTAGTTAAAACCAAAGTGATTATTTAAATAATTGTGGGAGGTTTTTCTTTTTTAACTGATATTTTATAAATAATTTACAATAAAAAACAAGTAAAATGGCAAATCACAAGTCAGCTTTAAAAAGAATTAGAAGCAACGAAAAAAGAAGAGTATTAAATAGATACCAACACAAAACTACTCGTAATGCAATTAAAGCGTTAAGATTAGCAACAGATAAAGCAGATGCTTCTTCAAAATTATCTAGCGTAATTTCTATGATAGATAAATTAGCTAAAAAGAATATCATTCATGATAACAAAGCGTCTAATTTAAAATCTAAATTAACGAAACATGTTGCTAAATTGTAATAAAACAATTTACAAGACTATAAAAAAAGCTCCACAATCTGGAGCTTTTTTTTTTGCTATTAAAGTCTACAAACTAAAGAATTGATTGTTGGTTATTATTTCCTTTAATGGAGTTAGATCTTTTACTCTAACTTTTTGTTCAAAGGCGGCTATATGTTTGTCATGATGCACATCGGATCCTACAAAATCATACATTCCTTTTTGAAGAAGTTTTTCCGAAATTTTTGTAATTTCCTCGCCATAATAACCTACTACAGCAGTTAAATTAAGCTGAAATAAACAACCGGCTCTTTTAAGTTTTTGATATTCATCAAAATTACGATGATAAAATAGATAACGTTCTGGATGAGCCAATACAGGAATATATCCCGCTACTTGTAAATCGAATAAGATTTCGTATAATTGAATAAGAGGATTAATATAAGACATTTCCACAAGTACATAATTTTCTTTGAGTGTCAATAGATTTTCTGATTTGAATAATTGTACAAAATTATCGTCCATCATATACTCTGCAGCTGCGCGAAAAGGAACTTTAATTTGGTATTTTTCAAGTTCAGCTACTGTTGTTTTTTTTAAATCTATAATTTGATTGCTAGTATTATCCCAAACATTATATATGATATGTGGCGTAGTAATAAATTGAGACATTCCAATAGCTTGAAGCGATTGAATGAGTCTTAAACTATCTCCAAAATTTTTTGCACCATCATCAATACCTGGTAAAAGATGCGAATGAATATCAACATAATTATCAGGAATTAGATCTTTGAGTATGGTTTTATTTCTAAAAAAATTTAGCATTCTGCGAAGGTAAACAATTTGTTATTGGTCAAAAAATATTTTTTACTCCTAAATGTGAAAATTACTATTCAAAAGTATTAGTGATTTTTCGGACAATTAAACAGCAAAAAACAATAGGAATATAGGATAAATAATACTCTAGTTTAAGTTTTTAACAATTACATATTAAGTTATATAATTCCAAATCGATTCTTAAAAAGTATATTTTTGAATTACAATCTATAATGTTATATTTGCTTTTTAACCCTAATGTTTCTAAATCATATAATTATAAAAAAGGTAATCCCCGCCTGTTTATGAACACTACACAAAAAACAGATTCAGAATGGTTATTTGAAATAACGCCAAAAAACAAATTTTTCTCACTCAATCTAAAGGAGGTATGGCAATACCGTGATCTCTTGATGCTTTTTGTAAAAAGAGATGTAGTTACGGTATACAAACAAACTGTTTTAGGGCCGCTTTGGTATTTGATTCAGCCTTTATTTACTTCGGTTACTTTTACAATTATTTTCAATTCTGTTGCAGGAATAAATACCGGAAGTGTTCCTCCGTTTTTGTTTAATTTAGCAGGAATCACCGTTTGGAATTACTTCACAGCTTGTCTTAACGACACCTCAGATACATTTAAGAGAAATTCAGCTATTTTCGGAAAAGTATATTTTCCCAGGATAATTATGCCATTATCAGTAGTAATTTCTAATTTGATTAAATTAGGAATACAGGTTTTTATTTTTGTTGTCTTTTATATTTTTTATTATTTCAAAGGAGCTTCTGTAAACATAAACGGGTATATATTGTTTTTTCCTTTACTAATTGTTATGATGGGAATATTAGGACTTGGGTTAGGTATGATTATCTCCTCTTTGGTAACTAAATATAGAGATTTTAGTAATTTAATAGGTTTCGGGGTGCAATTGTTGATGTATCTATCTGCAGTCATGTATCCTATGGCTTTGATTAAAGAAAAATTGCCTACTTATGGTTGGTTAGTTCAATATAATCCGCTTGCGTATGTTATCGAAACAGCCCGTTTTATGCTGTTGAATGTGGGACATATATCAATTTTAGGATTAGTTTATACGTTTTTAGTTACCGTTGCGGTATTTTTAATTGGGGTATTAATTTTTAATAAAACAGAAAAAAGTTTTATTGATACCGTTTAAGTTTTTACCTTTTTCATCCAATTAGGTTCCTTTTTCAAATTTTATTTGGGAGTAAGGATCACGAAGTGTTACCTAAATTTAAATAAATATAATCAATCAATTTGAATTTTTAATTTAATAATAAATTGTGTCTAAAGATATTATTTTAAAAGCAGAAGGAATTTCTAAGCAATACCGTCTTGGTCAAGTTGGAACGGGTACTATGGCACATGATTTAAATCGTTGGTGGCATCAGATACGGGGTAAAGAAAATCCCTACTTGAAAATAGGAGATGTAAATGACCGCACTACAAAAGGAACCAGCGATTATGTTTGGGCACTGCAAGATATCAATTTTGAGGTAGAACGAGGTGAAGTTTTGGGTATTATAGGCAAAAATGGCGCTGGTAAATCAACCCTATTAAAAATATTATCCCGTGTCACGGCACCTACTACTGGACACATAAAGTTTGGGGGGCGTGTGGCTTCTTTGCTCGAAGTAGGAACAGGCTTTAATGGTGAAATGACAGGACGCGAAAACATATTCCTGAACGGTGCCATTCTAGGAATGACGAAAAAAGAAATTACTTCTAAACTTGCTGAAATCATTGATTTCTCGGGTTGTGAGCGCTATATAGACACGCCTGTAAAACGCTACAGTAGCGGCATGACCGTACGTTTGGCTTTTGCCGTAGCAGCATTTCTAGATCCTGAAATCTTGATTATCGATGAGGTTCTCGCTGTTGGTGATGCCGAGTTTCAGAAAAAAGCCATTGGCAAGATGCAGGATATTTCACGAGAAGGCGGAAGAACGGTATTGTTTGTAAGTCATAATATGGCAGCGGTGAAGAGTTTATGTACGAGAGGGATTGTTTTGGAGAATGGTTGTTCAGTATATAGTGGTAATATAAATGCAGCTATTGATTTTTACATTAATCAGCAAAATCAATTAACCTATATTAATCCCGTAGTAAAGAAATTAGTTGGAAAAGGTATAGGGCCCAAATTATTAAGGTGTAACCTAAAAGATTTAAATGGTGTAAATAAAAGTTTTTTTTCTGCTGGAGAAGATATTTCTCTTCAACTTGAAATTCTACCTGACTTTGATGAAAAGCGAAAATATGTTGTAGTATGGTTTATTCATAATAGTTTTGATGAAGAATATGCAATTTGTTCAAGTGGCAAAATGAATAATAAATATTATGAACCAGCTACAACTAAAATAGACTGTGATATTGAATCTTTTGGTTTGTTATCCGGTGATTATTCCATCCGTTTTGTTCTTCATGTTCCAGGAGATGATAACTTTGATGATTGGCAACATGCTATAAATTTTAAAATAGTAAGTCACGATATTAATAATACAGGGTTTGAATATTCTTCAATTTGGTCCCCAAAGACATTTTTAAAATCGAAATGGTATTAATAAAAAAGACAATAAAGAAAATACTAGTTTTTTTTGGGTTTTTTAAAACTAAAAATTTATGGCCTAAACTTTCGGAAAAGAAAAAAAAATATCTTGTCCAAAATGTTAAGATAAAATCATCTTTAGAAACCTTAACAGATATTCAAAATACTATTTTAAATAAACAGGTTGGCGCATATATGCGATTTGGTGATGGAGATATATTTATTATGTTAGGAAAAGACGATATTCTTCACCACGCTAATAAACAAATGGCAAAAGAAATGCGAGAAGCTATTGTCTATAGGAATAGTAATGTTCATAAAGGGTTTCCTTTTCATTCTAAATTATTTGGTTATGAAAATGGAATGTCAGAAAATATGCATTTAGTATCGGATGCAGACGCTCTTAGGTTTTTTGGGGCAACATATTCTTTAATTGATTTAAAAAAAATTTACACTCCTGTTGCGTTACATTATTTAGCCACATTCGATCAAGAGGCTTGTGTGCAATTTTTACTTTTTTTAAAAAACACCAATCCTATTTTTGTTGGTAATATGAATCTTTCCTCAGAATTGCTAAAAAAATTATTTTCAGAGATTCATATTAAAACACCAGATAACAATTCTTATTTAGAAATTGATAGAATAGAGAATGAGTTAATTCAGGAATTAGATAAAAAAAAAAATGTATATCAAGTTGTTGTTGTAGCTATGGGTTGTCCCGGTAGAATATTGCAAAAAAGAATTTTAAATAAAGGATTTAATGTTTATTTATTTGACTTTGGAAGTTTACTGGATGCGTTAAATAATGATAATACCCGATTATGGATAGATTTAGCAGGTGGAATTGAAAATTTAAAAAAAATATTGAAAAAGTTGGATAATTAAATATGAAAGTATTTACAATTATAGTGACCTATAATGGTATAAAATGGATTGATAAATGCTTGAAAAGTGTTGTTAATCAAAGTGATGTGTTAGTTGTTGATAATAATTCTACCGATGGAACATTAAGTTTTATTGTGGATAACTATCCGACAGTAATTGTTTTACCGCAAGTAGAAAATTTGGGTTTTGGTTTGGCTAATAATAAAGGCATTAATTATGCAATAAAATATGGAGCTGACGCAGTTTTTTTATTAAATCAAGATGCTTATGCACAACCGGATTGTATTTTTAATTTGAAAAATTCCTCTATCAATAATCCTGAATACGGAATCATATCACCCATCCATTTAAATGGAGATGGAACTGAGGTAGATTATACCTTTTTGAAGGTGACTAGTCCATTTGCTGCTTCAAATCTGATATCAGATTTAATCCTAAGAAAGTTTTCTAAAGAAATATATCTATTAAATTTTATTAATGCAGCTAGTTGGTTTATACCTGTTAGAGTATTTTATAAAGTAGGAGGTTTTGACCCACTGTTTTTTTTGTATGGAGAAGATGATAATTATTGCCAAAGGGTATTGTACCATGGTTTTAAAATTGGAATTATTCCTAATGCTACAATTTTTCACGATAGTGCTAATAGTAATTATCAAATTGGTGAGGAAGGAACCGATAAATATTTTCGACAATTTATAAATAGTATTTATATCAAATATGCAGATGTAAATTCGGAGAATTACAAAAAAATCGATAAATTTAGAAGGTATGTTTTTAAAAAGGCATTATATTTTCTTTTTACCAACAAATTGCATAAGAGTAAAGTTTTCTTTTGTAATTTTAAAAAGATTGATGTTTTATCTGTGTATAAAAGTGTTTTTATTAATAAAACAGAAGGCTCTCATTATTTAGATTTATAATGATAATGAAAAAACTCATTTTTAAAATTGGTCAGTTTCCTCATTTATCTGAAACTTTTATTTTAGCACAAATTATTACTGCAATAAAAAGTGGCTATGAAGTTCGAATTTTGGTAACAGAATTGTTAGATTTCGATAATAGCAAGCATTTGGAAATTATACAAAAATTTGATATAAATAATAAAATCATTCTCGAAAATTATAAAATTCCTAATAATAAAGTAATAAGGTTATTCAAATGGATAGTTATTTTGGTATTGAATCTTAAAAGTATTAAACAGATACTTCATTTTTATAAAGAAAATAGAAAATTTAGTTTCACTTGGTTATATCAGTGGAATTTTTATAAAAAATTTGATGATATTGATATTTTTCATGTTCAATATGGAACCAATACTAAACCTTTGGATATATTAAAAAAAATAGGTTTTAAACCTTCACTAATCGTAACTTTTCACGGTCATGATGCTTTTTTTCCTATCAATGGATTTATTCCCAACAACAGTTATTATGACAATTTGTTTAAGTTTGGAAATCTTGTAACTGTAAATACTCTTTATTTGGCGGAAGAATTATTAAAGCTAGGATGTTCAAAAGATTTGATTTCAATTGTTCCTGTTGGCGTTGATACCAATTTTTTCTATGCTAAAGCAAATATGGAAAATAGTTTAAAAAAAATAAAGTTAATAACTGTAGGACGCTTAGATAAAGTTAAAGGACATCATTATAGCATTGAAGTTGTAAATAAATTAATTAAAAAAGGAATTGATATAAATTTAACAATTATTGGAGATGGAGAAGAAAGGGAAAATTTAAAAGATCTGATTGAGAAATATCAATTACATGAAAAGATTTTCATGAAAGGAAGTAAATCGCATTTGGAGATAAGACAAGCATTATGGGACCATGATATTTATTTACTTAGTGCTGTTGCATTGCCAAACGGAAGAGCTGAAACACAGGGATTAGCAACATTGGAAGCACAAGCTTGTGGTCTGCCTGTTATTGTTTTTGATTCTGGAGGAGTAAAATATACTTTAGAAGATGGAATTTCAGGTTTTGTATGTGAAGAGTTTGATATTGACTGTATGATTCACAATGTTGAAAAATTATTAAATGACTTTGATAAGTATAAGAACATGAGTAATGAAGCGGTTTCTTTCGTAAATAATAACTTTTCACAACAATTAATTGATTGTAAATGGAAAACTATATATAGTGACTTAAGTTATGGGAAATAATTATTTAATATCGGTTATTATTCCTTGTTATAATGATGCTAAATATATAGAGCAAGCTGTTCTGTCTGTGTTAAACCAAACTTATCTTAATATTGAGGTTATAGTAGTCGATGATGGTTCAAATGAAGAAACAAAAAAAGTATTAAATAAACTAAAACATCAAATCACAAAATTAATTACTCAGGAAAACCAAGGACAAAGTGCAGCAAGAAATGTAGGTATTTGTGAATCAAATGGAGAGTATATTTTAGTTTTAGATAGTGATGATTATTTTGAACCCTCTTTTATTGAAAAAGCGATTAAGTTTTTTTTAGAAAATGAAAAAACAAAAATAGTGACGTGTTTTGCTAACTTAATATTGGAGAATGGTAAATCATATATTTATAAACCAAAAGGAGGAGATATAACTTGTTTTTTATGTTCAAATGGCGCTCTTGGAAGTGCAATGTTTAAAAAAATTGATTGGAATATTGCAGGTGGTTATGATGAAACTATGCGACAAGGTTTTGAAGATTGGGAGTATTATATTCGGCTTCTTCAAAAAGAAGGTGTCGCACAAGTAATTGAAGAACCATTATATAATTACAGAAAAAGAAATAATACTACAACTCAAAGAGCAAATAAAGTTAAATATGAATTATTACTTTATTTATTTCGAAAACATATTGAATTGTATACAAAGCATATAGATAATTATGTTTCTTTTTTGTTATCTATAACTGAAATAGAAGAAATTGAAAAAATTAAAAACACACAACGACTAGAATTTAAAATTGGTAAAGTAATATTAAAACCATTGAGGTGGGTTAAATCATTATTTAGATGAATACTATTCCTAAAGTAAGCATAATAATGGCAACCTATAATAGGGCGCACTACATACTACAATCATTACAATCCATTCAATCCCAAACATTTCATGATTGGGAGTGTCTCATTATAGATGATGGAGGAACAGACTCTACCCAGGATATTTTAGAAACTATTTTAAAACAAGATCCAAGATTTAAGTTTTATATTAGAACTTCAGACTATCAAAAAGGATTACCTGGAAGTAGAAATTATGGATTAGATCTTGCAAAAGGTGATTACATAATATTTTTTGATGATGATGATATCGCACATCCGCAAAATCTAGAATTATGTGTATTTGAATTGAGTAAAAGTGAAGTTAAATTTTGCAGGTATTTGCGAGAAGTTTTTTTTGAAGATATTGATTTTGAATTTAGTTATTCAAAAGAATATTCTTCCTTTTATATAGATACCAATGATATTGAAAAAATATTAAAAAATGAATTGCCTTTTAATTCTTGTGCAGTAATGTGGAAAAAAGAATGTTTTGTAAACAATAGAT
>CANCPC010000051.1 GCA_947379965.1 Flavobacteriaceae bacterium
AATTACCTTTTCATTTCTACTTCTTTTATGTACTTTGTTGATGCAAGCATCAGAAACTCCTAATACTATTGGGAAAATAAAAATTACTGGGAAAATAGTCGAAAAGTCAACTAATCAGCCATTAGAATACGCTACAATTACTTTCAAAAACATAAAAGATTCCAAAGCTACCACTGGAGGAATAACCAATTCAAAAGGAGAATTCGATGTAAATATTGTTCCAGGGATTTATGATATAAAAATTGAATTTATTTCCTTTAAAGCAACAGAAATAAAGGAAAAAAACCTTCAAAAAAGTAGTGACTTAGGCACCCTGTTTTTAAGCGACGACGCATCAAAATTAAATGAAGTAGTCATAAAATCAGTAAAATCATCCGTCGACATTCGCTTAGATAAAAAAATATTTAATGTAGGTCAAGATTTGACTGCGAAAGGCGGAACGGCAAGTGATGTGTTACAAAATGTCCCTTCGGTAACCCTAGATTCAGACGGAAATGTAAGTCTTCGTGGTAATGAAAATGTCAAAATATTAATTGATGGTAAACCTTCGAACACAATAAATGTAGCCGATGCATTAAAATCAATTTCGGCAGATGCACTTGATAAAGTAGAAGTAATTACGAATCCATCTTCTAGATATGATGCTGAAGGTAGTGCTGGAATTATTAATATCGTACTAAAAAAAGGAAAAAGTAATGGTGTAAATGGCACTTTAATAACCACGGTTGGAAATCCTCAAAATTATGGATTGGTAGGAACATTGAATTTAAAAAAGAACAACTTCAATTTATTTTCTACTATTGGTTATACGGACAGTAAATCGATAGGAAAAGGAATCGCAAACACAGATTACTTGAATTCAAATGGAAGTATTCTAAAAACTATTAACGAAAAAAGTTCAAGAGAAAGAGCTAGAAAAGGCTATAATTATAATTTTGGCATAGATTGGTATTTGACTAAAAGCCTAACATGGACCAATGCAATTTCCGTTAGAAATAATAGCGGAACTAGTCCGGACAATATATTTTCTTACAATTATGAACTCAATAATAATTTTGTCCGCAATCGAATAAACAATCAAATTACAAAAGCTAATGATATAGAATATACTACTAATTTTACTAAAAAATTTAAAAAAGAGGGTCATAAATTTACGGTTGATTTTACTACTTCACATAATTTGGATAATGACGATGCTATAATAACCGATTTTGTTGTGGGTCAAGAAACAAATTTCACTGAACAAACAACCAAAAATTATCAAACGCAAAACAGAAATTTAATTCAATCCGATTATGTATTGCCTTTGGGAAAAAACGGTCAATTTGAAGCCGGATACAAAGGAGATTTTAACCGCCTTTTGACCGATTACAATGTAGGCAATTTAGACGCATATGGAAACATAATTAACAACGTAAACCTCACTAACAAGTTAGATTACAGAGAGAAAATCAATGCTCTTTATACTCAATATGGTTCTAAAAAAAATAAATTTTCTTATTTATTAGGGATGAGATATGAAGATTCGAATATTGATATTAACTTATTGACCACGAATGATTTTCATAAAAAGAAATATCACAACTTCTTTCCAAGTGCTTTTTTAACGTATCAAATAACCGAAGAAAGTTCCTTTTCGCTTAATTATAGCCGAAGAGTAATGCGTCCTCGTTCTCGATTTATAAACCCATTTATGAATTATTCGAGCAATGTAAATTTGATGCAAGGAAATCCAAATTTGAATCCTTCTTTTACGGATGCTATTGATTTTGGATATATGACAAAATGGGATAAGTTAACGGTAACCTCATCAGTTTACTTTAATAAAACTAAAGACGTTTTTCAATTCATACATCGACCAAATGGAGAAATTGTAACTTCGGTCGTAAACGGTCAAATAATTAAAACCCCCGTTTTATTAGCAATGCCAGTCAATTTAGCAGAAGAAAATCGTTTTGGATTTGAGTTTAATGTTAATTATTCCCCTTACAAATGGTGGCGATTAAACGGGAATTTCAACTTTTATCAAAGCAAAATAAACGGTGCTTATTCTTATAATTTAATTGATTCAAACTCTACTGTAAACGAATTTTTAAATCAAAAGGCATTAGGTTGGTTTTCTAGACTTTCATCAAAAGTATCCTTACCATTCAAAATCGACTGGCAAACCAATATCATGTATCGTGCACCACAAAACACAACTCAAGGAAGAATGTTAGAAGTTATATCGGCAAGTTTAGCTTTTAGCAAAGAGGTACTTAAAAGCAAAGGAACCGTTTCTTTGAACGCTAGTGATATTTTCAATTCGGACAAATTCAAAGTAATTAGTTATTTGCCAACTGCAAATAATTATCTCGAAATGCAACGAAGACCACGCCAAATTAATCTTTCCTTCACGTATCGATTCAATAATAATCAGAAAATGGAAAAACCACAACCTAAGAAAATGCAAAATGAAGGTGACATGGATTTTCAAGGATAATAAATTTCTAGACTTCCGTTTTCTAAATACAAAAAGCCTTCTAATCTATTTCGATTGTAAGGCTTTTTATGTTTAAACGAAGTTGATTATTTTATTACTTTTTCTTTATTTATTTCTAAGTTTCGAATATAATTGACCAATTTCCAACGTTGATCATCGCTCAATAGTTCTTCATAAGAAGCCATGGGTGGCTTACCATGGGTAATTTTCCAAAAAATATTTCCATCCGTTTCTTTTATGACTTTCAAAGCAAGAAAATTAGCTGGTTTTCGTTCTAAACTTAATCCAGCTTCTCCATTTCCTTTCCCATGTAAACCATGACATAAAACACACATTTGGTTAAAAATCTTTTTTCCATCAGCAGTAGCAGAAACATTTCCTTTGAATGGATTTACGATACTATTTGAAGATTCAGGAGCAACCCAAATGTTAGTTTGAGAAACTATTTTATGACAACCTATAAATAGGAATACGAATAATAACAAATAACTATTTTTCATAGGAATATAATTTAAGTTGTTTTTATGAAGTAAAGTTAATTTAGGATTTTAATAAATAAAATGATAATTATCACAAAACAAGTAATTTAAATCAAAAAAACTATCTAATTAATAATTCCATAACCACACTTAAATATTATAAATTAATAGTCCTATATTCTTATGAACTTCTTTATACCGATGCGTTTTTTTTATAAAAAAAGCTGCAATAGTATTACACCATTGCAGCTTTAAAATGAAATAGTAATTTTAAGACTATAAAATATAATCTGTATTTATAAAATTAGATTCTTTGCTATTTAGTAGTTGTTGCAAAATTTCATTGTTATATTCATTATCCTTCGAAGCAACGAATGTTCTAATAGAAAAAGAGCGTAACGCATCATGAATACTTAAAGTACCTACAGCCGAATCTTTTCTTCCTGTAAAAGGAAAAACGTCTGGCCCTCTCTGGCAAGAACTGTTCAGATTTACTCGAGAAACTAAATTAACCAAAGTATCAATCAGTGGTGCTATGGTTTTAATATTTTGGCCAAATAGACTCACCTGTTGTCCGTAATTAGACTCAGCCATATCATTTAACGGTTCTTGAATATTTTTGAAAGTAAGAATTGGTACTACGGGACCAAACTGCTCTTCGCGATACACTCTCATTTCTTTATTAATTGGATACAAAACAGCTGGGAATATATAATTATCGGTTAGCTCCCCTCCTTTTGTGTTAATTACTTTTGCTCCTTTAGAAATGGCATCATCAATTAATTCCTGAATATAAGCTGGCTTATCTTTTTCTGGTAAGGGTGTTAGAAACACCGATTTGTCCCATGGATTTCCGTAAACGAGCGCGTCAACTTTGGCAGTAAAACGTTTGTTGAATTCATCAGCAATAGATTCATGAACATATAAAATTTTCAAAGCTGTACAACGCTGACCATTGAATGATAATGATCCTGCAACACATTCTGCAATGGCTAAATCTAAATTAGCATCTGGTAAAATAATGGCTGGATTTTTTGCTTCTAAACCTAAGACTAAACGCAATCTATTTTTATTAGGATGTAAATCTTGTAATGCAATTGCTGATTTACTGTTTCCTATTAAAGCCAAAATAGAGACTCTTCCGGACTTCATTATTGGCGAAGCAACCTCGCGACCACGACCATACAAGATATTAATTACTCCTTTTGGAAAACTACTTCTAAAAGCTTCTAACAATGGAGAAATTAATAAAACACCATGTTTTGCAGGTTTAAAAATAACTGGATTTCCCATTATTAAGGCAGGAATAAGCAATGAAAAAGTTTCATTCAAAGGATAATTATACGGCCCCAGACACAAAACTACTCCAAGCGGACCTCTTCGTACCATGGCATTGATTCCTTGCACTTTACTAAATTTAGCACTACGAGCATTTAGCTCTTTATAACTAGCAATGGTATCATAAATGTATTCTACCGTTCTATCAAATTCTTTCTCCGAATCACCTAATGTTTTTCCAATTTCCCACATCAAAAGTTTCACCACCTCTGCACGGCTTTCTTTCATTTGTGAAACAAAATTGTCCATACATTTAATGCGATCCACAACTTTCATTGTTGGCCACAAACCCTGTCCATTATTATAAGCAGCATCGGCAGCATTAACAGCTTCCATTGATTCTTTCTCACTCATAAAAGGAATCGTTCCTAATAAAGTTGGCGCATAATTATCAGTAGATGAAATCGTCGAATAAACTTCAGTCGTTTTACCTTCCCACTTTTTTAATTCACCATCAACTAAATAGGTATCTTGAATAAGTATTTGATCAATTTGAAATTCTTCAGGTATTTTATTCATTATAAGTGTTTTATATTAATTAATTTTAAATAAAAAAGAGGCTTTTGCCTCTCCTAATCTTCTGGCGAAACTACTTTTCCATCCCATTCTAGAAATCCACCCAATAAATTAAAGGTGTTTTCAAAACCTAAATTATTCATTGCATCACATGCTTTTGCACTCCGAACACCAGAACGACAATACACATAATAATTTTTAGATTTGTCTAATTTCTCTAATTTATCAATAAATTCTTGTCCTTCATATATATCTAAATTTACCAAAGCATTCGGAATTATTCCTTCATTGCATTCGTCTTGGGTTCTTACATCTAAAATAATAGCGTTTTCATCTTTTGTAAGTTGAGAAATCCAGTCTTCTTGTGTTAAATTCATCTTAATTTTTTTTGTAAAAATACAAAGTTTTTTGCAAACAAAATCTAGACATTTGTTAATTAGATAATAAATCGAAGAAAACGTTTTCGCACAAGAAATAACACATCAAATTACGAATTATTTAAATAATTCACTATTTAACCAAATAAATAGAACACTTTAATAACAAAATCAACATATATATATTATATAATAGTAATTTTAACATAATTAAAAATTAAACAAAAACACCATTTTTAAACCTATTTCTTGTCCATTATATATTACAACTAAAAAAAAAACGTTAATACATTTGTATATACAAATAAATTTATATTACATTTGTATCTACAAATTACATATATACAAATATGAAAATTGAAGAAGAGATAAAAAGTACCGTACCTTTAGAAAATTCTAAAAAAATAATTCTAAATGTATTGTACACTCAAAATTTGATTAACGACAGAATGAATGAGGTTTTGAAACCATATGATCTATCTGGTGAACAATACAATGTGTTACGAATTTTGAGAGGGCAAAAAGGTAATCCAGCGAATATGTGTGTAATTCAAGAACGAATGATAGCTAAAACAAGCAATACAACTCGATTAGTTGATAAGTTACTATTAAAAAATTACGTTACTAGAAAAGTTTGTCCAGATAATCGAAGAAAAATAGAAGTTAATATTACTCAAAAGGGTTTAGCAGTTTTAACCGAATTAGATCCAAAAGTAGTCGAACATGAAAATAACTTTTCAAAAAAATTAAGCTTACAAGAATTAGAACAACTT
Source organism: Flavobacteriaceae bacterium (assembly GCA_947379965.1). Lineage (GTDB taxonomy): Bacteria > Bacteroidota > Bacteroidia > Flavobacteriales > Flavobacteriaceae > Flavobacterium. The sequence continues at coordinate 5,966 of CANCPC010000051.1, forward strand.
AATGCATTATTAGAAAAATTTAGAAATCAATAACAAACAAAAACAAAACAAAAATGAGCAATTTCATTATCAATCAAAATTGGAGATACGCCACAAAGAAATTTGATGCTGCCAAAAAAATCTCAACTGAAGATTTCAACACTTTAAAAGAAGCCATTCGTTTGAGTTCTTCTTCTTACGGTTTACAACCTTACAAAGTTATCATCGTTGAAGACCCAGAATTAAGAGCACAACTTCAACCTGCGGCTTACGGTCAAGCACAAGTTGTAGACGCCTCTCATTTAATTGTTTTCGCTCACGAAACGAATGTAAATAGTGAAACTATCGACAAATACATCAATAGAATCAGCGAAACTAGAGGGATTCCTGCTGAATCTTTGGCTGGTTTTGGAGAATACATGAAAGGGGGAGTAAATGCAATGCCAGAAGAGGTTAGAAGCATTTGGGCATCTAAACAAACCTATTTGGCTTTAGGTAATTTACTAAATGCTGCTGCCGAATTAAAAATTGATATCACCCCGATGGAAGGTTTTATGCCTGCAAAAGTAAACGAAATATTAGGCCTAGATAAAGTAGGTTTAAACGCATCGTTAATGGCTACTGCTGGATACCGTCACGAAGAAGACGCAACTCAACATTACAAAAAAGTTAGAAAATCTAACGAAGAATTATTTATCACACTTTAATTATTAATAACAAACAAATTCAAAAACAATGAAAAATTTAAAAGCAATTGTATTAGCATTAGTTGTAGTTTTATCTACAGTATCCGTAACAGCTCAAACTAAGAAAATTGACGCTGCAAAAAGCTCTATCAACTGGTTAGCAAAAAAAGTAACCGGACAACATAATGGAACCGTTAATCTTAAAGATGGTTCTTTAGTTTTCAAAGCAAAAAAATTAGTTGGTGGAACTTTTACTGCAGACATGACTTCATTAACCGCTACCGATCTTACAGGTGAATACCTAGGAAAATTGAACGGTCACTTGAAATCTGAAGATTTCTTCAACACTGCAAAATTCACAACTGCAACTTTAGTTTTCAAAACAGTAACTGCAAAAGGAGCTGTATACACTGTAACAGGTGATTTGACTATCAAAGGAATTACTAAACCAGTTACTTTTGAATTAGCTACAACTGCAAATGCTGCAACTACAAAATTCATGGTTGACAGAACTGCTTATGACATTAAATACGGTTCTAAATCATTCTTCGAAAGCATTGGAGACAAAGCAATTGACAATGAATTTGAATTAACTGTAGCTTTGAAATTCTAATTTCAATCTAAATAGTTTTTACAACCCCAACAAGCAATTGTTGGGGTTTGTTTTTATAACAAAAACAAAAAAAATAGTGTTTTTTATAGATTCCTTTTGGATAATCAAATTTCATTTATATATTTGTGAAATCAATTATGAAAACAAATACAAACAATACTTGGTGGTGGAACAATTTACGTCAGTCGTCGTGAACAAAGCTCCTATAGTATGAAACTATAAATATAAAAGGCTTGTCATCACGACAGGCCTTTTTTTTGATTAAAAATATTTCGTCATCCATAAATAACACACAAATTGAAACTATTTAAACTACAAACAAACTACAAACAAATTCTTGCCGATACGATTACGCCCGTAAGTGTGTATTTCAAAATTCGGGATAAATTTCCCAATAGCTTATTGCTTGAAAGTAGTGATTATCACGGCAACGATAACAGTTTTTCTTATATCTGTTGTAACCCAATTGCTTCCATAAAAATAGAAAACGAAACCATTTATAAAACCTATCCTGACGGAAGTTCGGAAACAATTGCTATTGACGAAAACACCGATATTCCGCAAGTAATTCAAGAGTTTTCGGGTCAATTCAAATCGGATAAAAGCGATTTTAAATTCATCAATAACGGATTATTTGGTTACATATCGTATGATGCTGTTCGTTATTTCGAAAAAGTTACTATTGCCAAAAAAGAGAATAGCAACACCATTCCAGATGTATATTATGCGGTCTACCAAAATATAATTGCTATCAACCATTTCAAAAACGAAGCTTATATTTTCTGTCATAGTTTGGATGGAAAAAATAATATTTCGGAAATTGAACAACTGTTGCAATCAAGAGATATTGCTTCGTATAAATTTTCGAAAGATGGCGAAGGTTTCTCGAACTTAACCGATGAAGAATTCATGCATAATGTGGCTTTGGCCAAAAAGCATTGTTATCGTGGCGACGTTTTTCAATTGGTTTTATCAAGACGATTTACCCAAGGTTTCAAGGGCGACGAATTCAATGTGTACAGAGCTTTGCGAAGCATCAATCCTTCGCCTTATTTATTCTTTTTTGATTATGGCGATTTCAAAATATTTGGTTCTTCACCCGAAGCCCAAATTATCGTAAAAAACCGTAAAGCTGAAATACACCCCATCGCAGGAACTTTCAGAAGAACTGGCGATGATGAAAAAGACGCTGTTCTTGCCAAAAATTTATCCGAAGACAAAAAAGAAAATAGCGAACACGTCATGTTGGTCGATTTAGCTCGAAATGATTTAAGCCGACACGGACACGGGGTGAAAGTAGAAAGATACAGAGAAGTTCAGTTTTTCTCCCACGTCATCCATTTGGTTTCAAAAGTAACAGGACTTTTACACGAAAAAGCCACAACGATGCAAGTCGTAGCCGATACTTTCCCTGCAGGAACATTGAGCGGAGCACCAAAACACAGAGCAATGCAATTGATAGAAGATTACGAGAAAACAAATCGTAATTTCTACGGTGGAGCAATTGGTTTCATGGATTTTGAAGGAAATTTTAATCACGCGATTATGATCCGTACTTTCTTGAGTAAAAATCATCAATTACATTCTCAAGCTGGAGCCGGAATTGTAGCCGATTCGAATGAAGAAAGCGAAATGCAGGAAGTTTACAATAAATTATTGGCGTTGAATAAAGCGCTGGATTTGGCGGAGCAAATTTAAAAATTAAAAAATTGAATGATTGAAAAATTAGAATCTTTAAATTTTTCAATCTTTAAATCATTAAATAACAAAAATGAAAATACTAGTCATAGACAATTACGATAGTTTCACTTATAATTTAGTGCATTATCTCGAAGATTTAAATTGCGAAGTAACCGTTTATAGAAACGACGAATTCGATATTGACGAAATCGCCCATTTCGATAAAATCTTACTTTCGCCGGGACCTGGAGTTCCGGATGAAGCAGGTTTATTGAAAGCCGTAATCGCTAAATATGCGCCAACAAAAAGCATTCTTGGCGTTTGCCTTGGTCAACAAGCCATTGGAGAAGTTTTTGGCGGAACACTTTCTAACTTGGACAAAGTCTATCACGGTGTGGCCACAATGGTCAAAACATCAGTTGATGATGAGCTTTTATTCGAAGGTTTAGGAAATGAATTCGAAGTCGGACGCTATCATTCTTGGGTGGTCGATGCCGATTTACCGGATGTATTGGAAGCGACATCTTTCGACGAAAACGGACAAGTGATGTCTTTGCGACACAAAACATTTGATGTGCGTGGTGTACAATTTCATCCCGAAAGTGTGTTGACACCAAACGGAAAGAAGATTTTGGAGAATTGGTTGAAAAATTAAATCCTCCCCCCAAACCCTCCGAAGGAGGGGGAGAAGAAACTCAAATAAAAAAAATGAATAAACCACATAGAAACATAGATTCCAATTGTTAATAAAGGCAGTATAGAAAATATTTATATTTTACACATAGCCACTAATGTAAAAAGTGGAACTTCTATGTCAACTATAAAATTAAAAAAAATCTATGTTTCTATGTGGTAAAAAAAAGTTGAAAAATATTTTGAATAAACCGATAATTCCTATTTTAATTTCTTGCTTTTTTATTTTTAGCTTCTTTTCTTGTAACCAAAAGAAAGAGCAAAAAGTAACAACAATTGCTATTGCACAAGCTGAAATAAAATTGGATTTATTGGATTTACAGAAAAAAAACAAACTCGGAAAAGACACAGTGATAACCATTGCAAATGATCCTGTTTATCATAAAGCAAAGAAATACAAAGCTGTAAACGCAATTGTTCTTATCAAAAATGAAATTGATTTAACGAAAATTGATCCCAAAAACACAAAAATTGTGTTCGAATGTATCGATGGCTACAAACCGGAAATGCCTTTGGAATTATTTTTAAACGCAAAACCGTATTTGGCTTTCGAAGATGTAGACGCGCCAAAAGGAGCTCAATGGGAACCAATTATCAAGAACGGAAACGAGATGAATGCAGCACCTTTTTATATTGTTTATCCTTCGGTTTCGGAAAAATATAGCCAATATAAATGGCCTTATAATTTGGTAAAGATTTATTTGGAACCGCTGAATCAGTCCACAAAAGAGTTGTTTCCAGCAAAGAATAAAGCATTGGAATTAGGTTATACTTTATTCACAAATAAGTGCTTAACCTGCCACGCTATAAACGGAATTGGAGGAACGATGGGACCGGAATTAAACTTTCCGAAAAGCGTCACCGAATATTGGAAAGAAAACGAACTCGTCGATTATATCGTGAATCCGGCTTCTTTTAGAAATAAAGTCAAAATGCCAACGCTCGGAATTTCAAAACAAGAATCGCAGGAAATTGTTGATTATTTAAAATATATGTCTGAAAATAAAAAGAAATCATAAAAAACAGTCATAATGTCAAATGTCATAATGTCGAAAGACTTTAAGACCTTAGACATTGGACCTTAAGACAAAACAAATGAAAACAATATTAAATAGACTCATCAATCACGAAATACTTTCGAAAACAGAAGCGAAAGATGTTTTGGTAAATATCTCCAACGGAAATTATAATCCAAGTCAAATTGCTTCCTTTTTGACCGTTTATATGATGCGAAGTATTAGCATTGAAGAGTTAGCAGGTTTTCGTGAAGCCTTATTAGAATTGTGTATCCGCGTGGATTTTTCCGCTTACAACACCATCGATTTATGCGGAACAGGTGGCGACGGAAAAGACACTTTCAACATATCGACTTTGGCGTCATTTGTGGCTGCCGGAGCGGGAATCAAAGTGGCAAAACATGGAAATTACGGTGTTTCTTCCATTTCAGGATCAAGCAATGTAATGGAAAGTTTGGGGGTTAAATTCAGCAATGACAATGATTTCTTGAACAAATGTATCGACCAAGCCGGAATTTGTATTTTGCACGCACCTTTATTTCACCCGGCGATGAAAAACGTAGGCCCTATTCGAAAAGAATTAGGCGTGAGAACGTTTTTTAATATGTTGGGACCAATGATTAATCCTTCATTTCCAAAAAACCAATTGGTAGGCGTTTATAATCTCGAATTAGCTAGAAAATATGCGTATTTATATCAAAATACCGACATCAATTTTACCATTCTTCACTCTTTGGATGGCTATGATGAAGTTTCTTTGACTTGCCCCACAAAAACTATTTCGGACCGAATTGAAGGTGTTTTGAAACCGGAAGATTTTGGCGTTAGACAATTAGAGCAAAGCGAAATCGAAGGCGGAACAACCATCGAAGAATCAGCAGAAATGTTTATCAATATCCTTTCCGGAAAAGGTACCGAAGCCCAAAATAATGTGGTTTGTGCCAATGCTGGAATGGCGATTGCGACGGTTACAAAACGTTCTCCTTTAGAAGGATTTCAAATAGCAAAAGAAAGTTTGCTATCTGGAAGAGGACTGTTAGCTTTGAATAAATTGAAAGATTTAAGCATTTAAAAATTTAAAAATTATGACAAAATCTTTCGAAGAGTTTGAAGTTTATAAAAAAGGAATTTTATTGGCAAAATTGATTTTTGAATTAGTAAATAATAAAAACTTTGAAAAAGAATTTGGGTTTAAAGATCAAATAAAAAGGGCAGTTATTTCAATAACAAATAACATCGCGGAAGGTTCCGAATATAATAACAGACAACTCATCAGATATTTAAAAATCTCAAAAGGAAGTTGCGCAGAAGTTAGAAGTATGCTAATATTATCTCGGGAACTTAGTTTTTGTTCCCAAATAGAAATCGAAGAAAGTTATAAAACAAGTATAGAAATATCTCAAAACTTGTCAAATTTTATAAAATATTTAAGTACTAAAATCAAAGGATAATTTTTAATCAGATTGGAATTTTTCAATCTTTAAATTTTTCAATCTTTAAATTAAAACATAATGAACATTTTAGATAAAATCATAATCGACAAACGAAGAGAAGTCATTCTCAAGAAATCAATAATTCCTGTTTCGCAATTGGAAGCCTCGGTTTTCTTTGAGAAAAAGACCATTTCTTTAAGTTCGAATTTAAGAAATAGCAACTCTGGAATCATTGCCGAACACAAACGCCGTTCCCCTTCGAAAGCCGAAATTAATTATGGTTTCACTGTCGAAGAAGTAACGAAAGGCTATGAAAATGCGGGTGCTTGCGGGATTTCGGTTTTGACAGATGGAAAATATTTTGGCGGTTCCTTAGACGATTTACTTTTGGCAAGAGCCACCGTAAATATTCCGTTATTGAGAAAAGAATTCATTGTAGACGAATACCAAATATTGGAAGCCAAAGCACACGGAGCCGATTTAATTTTGCTGATTGCAGCGGTTTTAACGCGTGACGAAATCAAATCATTATCTGAATTTGCCAAGAATTTAGACTTGGAAGTTTTATTGGAAGTGCATAATTTAGAAGAATTAGAAAAATCAATCATGCCAACATTAGACATGATCGGCGTTAACAATAGAAACCTAAAAACTTTCGAGGTGAGCTTGGATTTCAGCAAGCAATTGGCAGACAAAATTCCGAATGATTTCGTGAAAGTTTCCGAAAGCGGCATTTCATCCATCGAAGCCATAAACGAATTAAAACCTTTTGGTTACAAAGGATTTTTAATTGGAGAAAACTTCATGAAAACGGATAATGCTGGCGAAGCAGCAACGGAATTTATAAAGCAATTAAAATAAGACACAAATTTCACGGATTAACAAGAACAAAATCTGCGAAAATTTGTGAAATCTGTGGCAAAAAAAACAAAAAAAACCATGAAACTCAAAATCTGCGGCATGAAATATCCCGAAAACATTCTCGAAGTAGGCGCGCTCCTACCCGATTATATGGGCTTTATATTCTGGGAGAAATCGGCTCGCTATTTTGATGGAGAAATGCCTAATTTGCCGCAATCAATAAAGAAAGTTGGAGTATTTGTAAATGCGACTTTGGAAGAAATTCTAGAGAAAATAGAAAAGTACGATTTGCAAGCGGTACAACTTCATGGTCATGAATCAGTTGAATTTTGCGAAAATTTAAAAAAAAATACACCAAAACTGATAGATGTCATAAAAGTATTTTCAATTTTAGATACCTTTGACTTTCAGGAATTAAAACCGTTCGAAAATGTGTGTGATTATTTCCTTTTTGACACAAAAGGAAAATTACCCGGCGGAAACGGAACCACTTTCGATTGGAAAGTATTAGAAAATTATCCGTCGACGAAACCCTTTTTCCTAAGCGGAGGAATCGGAATCGAAGAAATGGGTGCTGTAAATGAAATTTTAAAAACCAATTTACCCGTTTACGCCATTGATGTAAATAGTAAATTTGAAATAGAACCAGGTTTGAAAGATATTGAAAGATTGAAAGGTTTAAAAATTAAAATAATCGATGCATTTAAAATTCATCATTTAAAATAATTAAAATGAGTTATCACGTTAACGAAAAAGGCTATTACGGAGAATTTGGTGGTGCATACATTCCCGAAATGCTATATCCAAATGTCGAAGAATTACGCCAAAACTATTTAAAAATCACCGCAGAACCATCGTTTCAAGAAGAATTTGATGCGCTATTAAAAGATTATGTAGGTCGACCAACTCCGCTTTATTTTGCGGAACGCTTATCGGCAGAATACAACACTAAAATCTACCTCAAAAGAGAAGATTTATGCCATACCGGCGCCCATAAAGTTAACAACACCATTGGACAAATATTGCTTGCCAAACGCTTGGGAAAAACCAGAATCATAGCCGAAACAGGTGCTGGTCAGCACGGCGTTGCCACAGCTACGGTTTGCGCCTTGATGGGTTTGCAATGTATCGTTTATATGGGCGAAATCGATATTAAGCGTCAAGCGCCAAATGTGGCCAGAATGAAAATGTTAGGTGCCGAAGTTCGCCCCGCACTTTCCGGTTCTAGAACCCTAAAAGATGCTACCAACGAAGCCATTCGCGATTGGATTAACAATCCCGTTGACACCTATTACATCATCGGATCTGTCGTTGGGCCGCATCCTTATCCGGATATGGTAGCGCGTTTCCAGAGTGTCACTTCCAAAGAAATCAAAGAACAATTATTAGAGAAAGAAGGTAACGAAAACCCCGATTATGTCATCGCTTGCGTGGGTGGCGGAAGCAATGCTGCGGGTGCGTATTACCACTTTTTGGATGATGAAAGCGTGAAAATTATCGCTGTCGAAGCTGCAGGTTTGGGCGTTGATTCTGGCGAAAGTGCCGCAACTTCGGCCTTGGGGAAAGTGGGCGTTATTCACGGAAGTAAAACCCTGTTGATGCAATCGTTAGACGGTCAAATTACCGAACCGTATTCTATTTCTGCCGGATTGGATTATCCCGGTGTTGGCCCGATGCACGCGAATTTATTCGCTACCGGTAGAGCCGAATTTATTTCGATTACCGATGAACAAGCCATGAATTGGGGATTAAAATTATCTAAAATGGAAGGCTTAATTCCCGCTATCGAAAGTGCGCATGCTTTTGCCGTATTAGACCAAAAACAGTTTAAACCTACGGACGTAGTTGTGATCAATTTATCCGGTCGTGGCGACAAAGATTTGAATACGTATATTGATTATTTTAAATTATAGGGCGTTACCCAAAAGGGTCGGGCTGTACGCTATATCCACGAGATTGCTTCGAGCCTCGCAATGACGTGGGATACCACTTCCATCCCTAACGCAAAAAAGGAATAGACATCATTAAACAATTAGAAAATGGAAAATTTATTTGCTTACGGAACTTTAAAAGACAAAGAAATACAAGAAACAATTTTTGGTCGTGTTCTCACTGGAACTCCAGATAAATTAGTTGGTTATGCCATAAAAGAAATAGAAATTGAAGAAGAATTTGGTTTGACTAGCTATCCTATTATTGTAGAAACGAAAAATCATGCAGATACCATAAGCGGAATTATTTTTAAACTAACTCCACGTGAACTGGAACTCGCCGACACTTACGAAGGTATTCATTACCGACGTATTCAAGTGCAATTGCACTCTAAAGAAACGGTATGGACGTATAGTGCAGCCATTTAAATAAGTAAAAAAATAATAATTTACCCCAGAAAGTCTCCGACTTCGAGGTAGCGACAAGCGATACAGACCAAATTTACAAACACATTTCAAAAATATTTTAGGTTAAATAAAAATAGAATGAATAGAATAAACCAGAAATTACAAGAAACAAAAAAGATCCTTTCGATTTATTTTTCGGCTGGATATCCAAGCTTAAATGATACCGTAAAAATCATTGAAGATTTAGAAAAAAACGGTGTGGATATGATCGAAATAGGATTGCCATTTAGCGATCCTTTGGCCGATGGACCAACGATACAAGCGAGTTCAACACAAGCTTTACATAACGGAATGACAACACAAGTTTTGTTCGACCAACTAAAGGACATCCGAAAAACAGTTTCTATTCCGCTAGTGATAATGGGTTATTTCAATCCTATGTTACAATATGGAGTAGAAAATTTCTGCAAGAAATGTGCTGAAATCGGTATCGATGGCTTAATCATTCCTGATCTTCCTGTAGATGTTTATGCCGAAGAATTCAAAGCTATTTTCGAGAAATACGGATTGATAAATGTATTCCTAATTACGCCACAAACTTCAGACGAGCGCATTCATTTTATCGACAGCGTTTCGAACGGATTTATTTATATGGTGAGTTCAGCAAGTGTTACTGGTTCAAGTGCCGGTTTCGGAAGTACCCAAGAAGATTATTTCAAACGTATCGCCAACATGAACCTGAAAAACCCTCAAGTAATTGGCTTTGGAATCAACAATAAGGAAACCTTTAATCAAGCCACACAATTTGCCAAAGGTGCCATTATTGGTAGTGCCTTCATCACGAATTTAACAAATAATGGTGTTGAAAGTATTAGAGAGTTTGTAAAAGCGATTCGATAATATCATTATCTGTATAGATAAAAACGGCGTTTAAAGTTAATTTAAACGCCGTTTTTTTGTGGTTTAAACCGATATTTATAAGAAAATATATTTGAAAAGATACAAAACGCTATTTATTAGTAAAAACATTACCATTATTGAGTGCATAACCTCTATTTTGTTGCGACTAGTTTACCGCAGAAAAAGGGCGAAAAATTCATTTAGAAAAATAAAATCGAAAATAATTGAGCTGAATGTGGAAAACCGTAAACGAATTCCAAACAGTAACTTTAATTTCGCATAAATAGAAATGGAATTCAGAAACCACTTAAATAAACGAAGAGTAACTTAAACCCTAAAGAGTAAGAAAAATTAAATTATGGACAAACAAATTAAAAAAAAAATCTTAACATTGCTATCATTATTATCTTCGGAACAGAAGCAAAAAAAAATTTTAGAATTAAATAAAAATACTGACAAAAAAATTATTGAATTTTTAACAGAGGTAGGTGTGACAACATGTGAATTTAAAAAAAATCAGAATTCAATTGAATCATACCTTTCAGAAAAATCTGGTAAAGTAAATTTATGGTATAAAGATATCGGTGGAACTTGGATAATTAAAATATATCATATTAATCGTTTAATTTTAGACAATAAATTATGAGAAATATTAATTATTTATTAAAA
>CANCPC010000052.1 GCA_947379965.1 Flavobacteriaceae bacterium
GTTTATTATTAATTTTTAAATATGAAATATTTGTAGAATTAAAACTACAAACAATGTCAAGATAATCATTAATTATTTGGGATTAAAGAAGGTTTTTTTGATATTAAATTTAATGAAATTTGGTATCTTTGAATTCAAACATTTCAAATGAACACAGAACGATTTAAAAATGCCAGCGAATTAATTGATGCTGAAAATGCAAAAGATCCAAACACTGAAATTCACCAATCTATTACTTTTCCAAAGGAATTATTGTATTCATCTCGGATGCATCAAAGGCTAATGAGCTTTCATTCAAATGCTTCCGAAGCCGTTCAAATTGCGTCGAAAGCGCAACATATTCGCAGATGGGAAATTCCACGTGAATCCTATTCGATGGATCGTTTAGGGTATTTGAAATGGAGGGAAGATTTGAAAAAATTTCATGCTAAAACTATCACTACCATTCTTGAAAAATCAGGTTATGATGCTGAATTTATAACTAGAGTTTCTTTTTTGATAGAAAAGAAACTACTCAAGAAAGACGAAGAAACTCAGCTTCTAGAAGACGTAATTTGTTTGGTTTTTTTAGAATATTATTTTGATACTTTCGTCCAAAAACACGATACTGAAAAAATGAAGAATATTATTCTAAAAACATGGAATAAAATGTCTGAAAGAGGACATCATGAAGCTTTGAAAATTAACTTTAGTGAAGCAAATTTTGAATTGATAAAAAAAGCCCTTGGATTGTAAAATTAGATTATAGAATTTTCTTTTGGTTGTAGTAGTTAATTCTTATAATAATCAAATAGATTCCCATATGTAGAATTCTTAAATTTATAACTCAAATCACAAAATGACACACACCTATATAATCAGCGGAATGTCTTGCAACTCCTGCCGCTCCAAAGTCGAAACAACCTTGAACGCAATTGACGGAGTAGAAGCCACGGTTTCTTTAGATCCGCCAATTGCAACCATTACCACCGAAAAAAACTTTCCGATTTTTAAATTCCAAAAAGCATTATATAAGGTAGGAAATTATATTATTAGCGAAAGCGATGTTGCATCTGAGAATTCCATTTACAGCACGCCAATTCCAAGCGATATGAATGCCGTTGCTTTGCCAATGAGTGCTTCGGGAAAATATTATTGTCCGATGTTTTGCGAAGGTGAAAAAGTCTATGATTCTCAAGTGGGTTGTCCTGTTTGCGGAATGGATTTGGTAAAAGCTCCCGATTTAAAATCTAATAAAGCAGCTTATACCTGCCCGATGCATCCCGAAATTATTCAGGATACTCCCGGCGATTGCCCTATTTGCGGAATGGATTTGGTGCCAATTAAACCAGTCGATAAAGAGGAAAATACTGCTTATGATGATTTGTTGTGGAAAATGAAAATTGCAATTGCTTTCTCGTTTCCTGTTTTCTTAATCTCCATGACAGCTATGTTTCCGAACAATCCGTTAATGCAAATTATGGATGCTCAAAAATGGAATTGGGCACAATTTATCTTGACGCTTCCCGTGGTTTTTTATGCCGGTTGGATGTTTTTTGTACGCGCTTGGAAATCCATTATAACATGGAATCTCAATATGTTTACGCTTATCGGAATAGGAACCGGAATTGCGTTTCTGTTCAGTATTGTGGGTTTATTATTTCCTGATTATTTTCCTGCCGAATTCAAACATCACGGTTCAGTAGCGCTTTATTTTGAAGCTACGGCAGTAATTTTGACTTTGGTTTTATTGGGACAATTAATGGAAGCTAAAGCCCACGGACAAACGAATGCAGCCATAAAAGAACTCTTGAAACTCGCTCCAACCGAAGCTACTTTGGTGGTTGATGGAGTGGATAAATTGATTTCGATACATGATATTAATAAAGGGGATTTATTACGTGTGAAACCTGGAGAAAAAATACCTGTTGACGGAAAAATATCTTCTGGTGAAAGTTCCATAGACGAAGCAATGATTTCGGGAGAACCTATTCCTGTTGATAAAACCGTTGGCGATGCTGTAATAGCGGGTACAATCAACGGCAATAAATCCTTTGTAATGATCGCTGAAAAAGTAGGTTCGGAAACTTTGCTTTCGCAAATTGTACAAATGGTCAATTATGCCAGTCGTTCGAGAGCTCCCATTCAGAAATTAGCGGATAGTATTGCCAAATATTTTGTACCAATTGTAGTCATAATTTCTGCGTTGACATTTATAGTTTGGTCAAAATTCGGTCCAGAACCAGCTGTTGTTTATGGTTTTATCAATGCCATTGCAGTATTAATTATTGCTTGTCCGTGCGCTTTGGGATTGGCCACACCTATGTCGGTTATGGTTGGATTAGGCAAAGGCGCACAATCAGGAGTATTAATAAAAAATGCTGAAGCTTTGGAAAATATGAACAAAGTAAACATTTTGATTATTGATAAAACAGGAACAATTACAGAAGGAAAACCTTCCTTAGATAAATTGTTTTCTTTAGTTAATGAGGAAGAAAATTTGTTACAATACATAGCTTCTTTGAATCAAAATAGTTCGCATCCATTGTCGGAAGCAGTTGTAAAATACTCCAAATCAAAAAACATCGCTTTGCAAGAAGTGAAGAATTTTGAAGCTATTTCTGGTAAAGGAATTATTGGAATTATAGGTGATAAAAAAGTAGCTTTAGGAAACAAAAAGCTTATGGAACAAGTAGGAACAAGTGTTTTCGATGATTTAGAAAGTAAAATTAATGCAGAACAAAAACTAGGAAAAACGGTTTCTTATATTTCAGTTGATGAAATTGCGCTTGGTTTTGTGTCTATTTCTGATGCGATAAAATCGACTAGTGCAGCGGCAATCCAAGAATTAATGTGTCAAGGAATTGAGGTGATTATGCTCACTGGCGATAATGAAAATACAGCAAAATCAGTCGCTGATCAATTGCATTTAAACGGTTTTATTGCCAATTGTTTACCAGAAGATAAATTGGCAGTAATAAAACGGTTGCAATCCGAAGGGAAAATTGTAGCAATGGCAGGTGATGGTATCAATGATGCCCCTGCTTTGGCGCAAGCCGATATAGGAATTGCAATGGGAACCGGAACTGATGTTGCTATTGAAAGTGCTAAGATTACCTTGATAAAAGGCGATTTACAAGGCATTGTCAAAGCGATGAACTTGAGTCATGCCGTAATGAAAAACATCAAACAGAACTTGTTTTTTGCGTTTATCTATAATGTGTTCGGTATTTCAGTAGCTGCGGGAGTTTTATATCCAATTTTTGGGATATTACTTTCGCCAATGATTGCTGCTGCAGCGATGAGTTTTAGCTCGGTTTCGGTGATTATGAATTCCTTACGATTGAGGAATTTTAAAATGTAAAAGATCAAAAATAGTTAGACAAAAGTGAATAATAAAAAAAAATAATTTTATGATATGAATAGAATTTTCGCTTATTTTTTTATCAATTTAATAATGTCTTTTTTATTCTTCGATTTTACTTCCATAAAATAAGTTCCAACCGGTAAGTAATTTATATTAAATGTAGGATTTATTGACTTAGGATTTGCAAAAAACACCGATTGACCTATACTATTAAATAGATTGATTTCTGAAATTATTTCAGGATAATTCAGAGTGAAAGAATCCTGTACTGGATTTGGATAAAATTGTAATTCTTTACTATCGAAATCGGTAATATCAAGATTTAAAAAAGTTTTTACAGCTAATGGTGAACTTGGGCAGCCATTTATAGTTTGCACTGCATAATAGGTGTTTCCAATTATTATAGGCGTATTTGGTTCTAAAACACTAATATTTGCTTTAGCATTTTCTATCGAATCATACCAAAATACGTTAGTTCCTATAGCTAGTAAATCTGATATGTAATTTGTGATATTATTGTTAAAAATTTGAATTGGACTACCTATTGGTGGTAAAGTTTCCATTACACTAATCGTCATTTTTGTTGAGGGTGAACAAAATCCAATATTTGGTGTAAATGTATATTCTGTCGTTAATGTATTATTAAATTCTGGAGACCAGGAGCCTATAATTCCATTTAAAGAAGTATTCGGTAAAGGGGATACTTGAGATCCAAAACAAATAGGACCTATTGGATTAAAGATAGGTAAAGCATTTACACCAATTTGGACGCTTGAACTATATACAGTATTACAGATACCATTAGTTATAGCGGCTCTGTAATAGGTAGTACTTGTTAATGCCGAAGCAGTGTAGGTAGCTGAAGTTGCTAAAGAAATATTGGAATAAATACCCGTCAAAGTTGTTGCTTTTTGCCATTGAATTGTTCCTACATAATTATTAAGTGATAATAAAGTACTATTAGTATTTTTACAAACATTAATATTTCCGCCAATAATATATCCTGCAATAGGGAGCGGATTAACTATAACTTGAACTGCTTGACTATATGCACTAGAGCATGATCCACTTGAATTCCTTACCCTAAACCAAGTTGTTTGTTGTAAATTGCTTGCTGTAAATATTTCTGAAGTTTCCCCAACAATATCAACAAAATTTGCTGAATTAGAGTCTGTTGAAGATTGCCATTGAATGGCACCAACAGATCCTGTGCCATAGGTCAGTGTTTTACTTCCTCCGATACAAACTGCTGACGCACCTGTGATTAATTTAGAAACGGATACTTCATCAACGATTAAAATTGCTTCATTAGAAGTAAAATCTCCTAAAACACCATTATTTGAAACAACTTTGTAAATGGTTCCCAAATCTGGTAGAGTTGAAGATATTTTTATTTCTAAAGAGGGTGAGTTGTAATTTGAATAGGTAGCACCAGCATTTAAACTTGTAATTGGTGTAAAATCCCCACCTGGTATTTTAAAAAACCATTTGTATGTTGCATTTGTATTAGGTGAAATAACATTAATTGTAGCTACGGCCCCTGTATAATTACAAATAGAGGTGTTTTCTATTAATGGATTAAATGAATTATTAGAATACGTATAGGTTGAATTTTTTATTGGAAAATAACTGAAACTAATTAGTTCCAAATCCGAGGAATTAGTTATTGTATAACCAATATTTGAATTGTAACCAATGAAAGAAATATTCCCATTAGTTCCAGGGTCGCCAGAGAGTCTAAATAAAATTTTATTCCCGGATAATGAAACATCTGTAATCGAAACATTATTGACATTTCTAAGTTCAAAATCTTGTTTAAGGCGATTTAACATTGTTGCTTGATCTGTAGAAGAAAATTTCAAGTCAATCGCATCTGTTTCTAGGACTAAAGTATTAGGTGCTATAAATTCAACACTTTTAATCATTGGCGCACTAATTTCTTCTGAAAATGATTTCCCATAAATATCGTGCATTACTAATTTGTGAATTCTAGTAGCAAAAGATTCATAACCATTTGCAAAAGGAAAATGGGCATTGCCAAAAAGATAAAGACTTGTAGTTGGCATGATACTTATACTTTCTGGGTTTTCGGAAGCTAATTCTCTTTGAGCTTCTTTTACATTCATTTTACCTTCGACAATAGTATAATTAAAATCTTTGGTTTGAAAAATATAAAATTTTTCAATCTTTGGATAATCTTTTAACCAAGAATTTTTTATTGATTTAAAATAATTTTTATAATCATTTATTGAAATATAATTACTCCCTGAATTTGCCTCACCTTGGGACCATAAAACAGCTTTTACATAATTTTTAAGACCAGTTTTATCTAATCTATAGTACAATCTACCATAATTAGAATTCAAAGATGTTTTATAATCAGAAGGCGCTTGAAAATAAGAAATTGTTCTTCCACCATTAGCGCCGTTAAAAATAGCAATAGGTATTTGTAAATCATCCACAAGCATTCGGGCGAGTTTCAATCCCCATTGGCCTATATTTCCATTTGATTCTATACCAACATCTCCATCCGCTATATACCAGGAATCATTACTCAAAAGACTTGAAGAATAAACAGTTCCACTAGAATACGATCTTATGTAATCGCTTTTATTTTCATTAGCACTTCCACTTCTTATAGAAGCTACCGCATTGGACTGACCTTGAATAATATACACATCTCCGGCTACAATATTAGAGATGGTTTTGTTTAACTCATAAATAGTATTTGAGGTATTCGATCCATAAATTTTGAAAGTATAGTTTGCCAATTCAGCTTTAATTGAAATGTTAATTTCAAATGATGCCTTTGAATTACTATAAATTAAGCTAGCACTTTCAGTTTTCAGTAACAAATCGTTTCTGTATACTTCTATTGCAATTGAATTATAATTGCTTGATTGGTCTACAATTCCAGAAATAGTAACATTACCTAAATTTGTTACTTCATCCCTAGCTACTAATTGCAAATCTAAAGGAACTGATGTGTATGTTATTTGTCCGAAAGAATTTAGACAAAAAAGTAACAAAATAGTTATTAATATATTCTTCATTTGTAAGCTTAGAATTATTCTGAAATAGTTGGCAAATATATGGGATTTCAACTATTTTTTTTTGAATTTAAGACCATAACATTTGCAATTAATTAATTTTATATTTCTAGTTTAAAATACTTTTAATGAAGATGAATATTTATTTATTCTAATGAAAGTTAATCAAATTGATAAAATCAAAATATTAAAGTAAAATTAAAATTAAAATTAAAAGATTACGATAGCCCAAAAATAAAATAATTAAACCTAGTTTTAACTCTATTTTATCCTATTGCTTTTTTTGTTCTTTTCAGTCTTTTATAATGTGTTTGGCGAAGATCTTTGTTACCGGATATAATACTTATATTTCCATCAATTTCTAGCATTGCTAGTTTTACACCAGAAAAATGTTCAACACCATGTTCACGCATTGCTTCTTCTAATTCACCTGAAGTAATGCTTAATTTACTAAGTTTTTCAAAATCTAAAATACCATCATGTATTAAGATTTCAGGCTTTTCTTGCATGAATTCATTAAATTTTTTATATTTAAACATCAATTTTTTCAAAATGAAATTGATACTAAAAAGTATAGCTGCCGCAGATATTCCGCCTAACAGACTAGTGTCATTTCCAACCATTGCATTCTGAACAGCATTACTTATCAACAAAATCAAAATAACATCCGAAGTGTTCAATTGTGATAATTCCTTTTTACCGAAAATTCTCAAAGCGATGAGCATAAAAAAATAAACAGATGCACTTCGAATTATAATATCTAAATAGGGATTCATATTTATAACGATTTGATTTTTAAATTGCTAAAATACTAAATTTAAAATGGTATTATTTTAATTTAAAATTCTTTTCAATAGCAGTAATCATTTCGCCAGCAATATCTTTGTTTGTTGCACCTTCAATACCTTCAAGTCCTGGTGAGGAATTTACTTCGAGTAGCAATGGTCCTTTAGAGGAACGAATAATATCAACTCCAGCCACTTTTAAGTCCATTGCTTTAGCAGCACGAATCGCAATTTTTTTCTCTTCCGAAGTAGGTTTTATAATCGATGCCGTTCCACCAAGGTGAATATTAGCACGAAATTCACCCGCCATAGCTTCACGCTGAATGGTGGCAACCACTTTTCCGTCAACTACAAAAAGACGTAAATCTTTTCCATCCGCTTCTTTGATGAATTCTTGTACTAAAATATTAGCATTCAAACTTTTGAAAGCATTTATTACGCTTTCAGCAGCTTTTTTAGTTTCTGCTAAAACAACTCCTTTTCCTTGTGTTCCCTCGAGTAATTTTACAATTAAAGGCGGCCCACCAACCATTTTTATTAAATCATTGGTATCTAAAGGAGAATTTGCAAAACCAGTTGTAGGAATATCAATTCCGCTTTGCAAAAGTAATTGCAGGGAGAATAGTTTGTCTCTAGATTGTGTTATTGCAGATGCTGAATTGAGACAATATACATTCAAAGCTTCAAATTGTCTGGTTAAAGCACAACCATAAAAGGTAATACTCGGACGAATTCTTGGAATTATAGCATCAAATTTATTCAGTATGATTCCACCGCGGTAATGTATTTCAGGTGTTTTTGCATCGAGTTTCATATAGCATTCCTTGATATTCAAAAAATGCATTTCGTGACCACGCATCTCCCCGGCTTCCATAATTCTTTTGTTGCTATACAATTCAGGATTACTTGCTAAAAGACCAATTTTCAAACCAGAACTTGCTTTTTCTGAATTTTTATAAACTTCTTTTAACCTATCGGCTGTAGGTTGTCCTAAAAGATATTTTTGTTCGGGATCTACCAAAACTCTTCCACTCATAGCCTCACGACCCAAAAGCATCCGGAAACCCATTGAGTCTCTATTGGTCAAAGTCATTTCTATAAGCCATTTTGAGTTGCCAATATCCAATGAAGTTTGAATCACATATCGATGTTCTCTATATCCACTCGAACTTTTTACCACTCTTTTATCAACTAAAGGAGCTTCGCAATGAATGATTGTTTTAACATTATTTTGAATAGGATTGATGTCAAATCTTACCCAATTTCGTTCATCCTTTATGAAAGGCGCAATATTTACTGCATGTAATGCCGAAGTTTTAGCACCAGAATCGACACGTGCTTTGATGGTTGGAATTCCTAATTCGGGAAAAGAACACCATTCTTCGCAACCAAGGATAATTTTATTTTGTAACATAAAGGGTTTTATCAAGAATTAAATCTGCTGTAAAAGTAAATTGAAATTCAGGATTATGAATATTAAATTATGGTTAAATATTCAAACAAAGAAAAATAAAAAAAACCTACTAATTAGTAGGTTCTTCTGCTTTGTGAATGTTTACAAATAATTCTTGAGATGTTTCATTTAAGTCCATGAAGATTTCATCTCCTGATGCAATTTTTGAGGTTATTATTTCTTCGGCAAGTGCATCTTCAACATATTTTTGAATGGCTCTTTTAAGAGGCCGTGCTCCAAATTGTCTATCGAAACCTTTGTCGGCAATGAATGCTTTTGCTTTATCAGAAAGTGATAATTGGTAACCTAATTCTTTGATGCGTCCATATAATTTCTCTAATTCAATTTCTATAATCAAATCAATATCGTGTTTTTCTAATGCATTGAAAACTATAACGTCATCTATTCTGTTTAAGAATTCAGGTGCAAAAGTTTTTTTCAATGCACTTTCGATAATGCTTTTCGAATTATCATCGGCTTGTGCTATTTTTGCTGCTGTTCCAAAACCAACACCTTGACCAAAATCTTTCAATTGTCTGGCACCAACATTCGACGTCATTATTATAATCGTATTTTTGAAATCGATTTTTCGTCCTAAACTATCGGTTAAGAAACCATCATCTAATACTTGAAGTAGCATATTGAAAACATCAGGATGTGCTTTTTCTATTTCGTCAAGAAGCAAAACAGAATATGGTTTACGACGAATTTTTTCGGTTAATTGCCCACCTTCTTCATAACCAACATATCCTGGAGGTGCTCCTACTAATCTAGAAATAGCGAATTTTTCCATGTATTCACTCATGTCAATTCGTATTAAAGCATCTTCTGAATCGAATAACTCTTTTGCTAAAACTTTGGCTAATTGTGTTTTTCCAACACCAGTTTGACCTAAGAAAATAAACGAACCAATTGGTCGATTTGGATCTTTTAATCCAGCACGATTTCTTTGAATAGCACGAGAAATTTTTACAACTGCTTCTTTTTGTCCAATTACCTTTCCTTCAATAAGTTCTCCAAGTTTAGCTAATTTATTACTTTCGGTTTGTGCAATACGATTTACAGGAATTCCTGTCATCATCGAAACGACGTCGGCAACATTACCTTCTGTAACTTGAATTCGGTTGTTTTTCGAATCTTCTTCCCATTGTTCTTGGGCTATAGCCAACTCTTTTTCGATACGTTTTTCATCATCACGAAGCTTTGCTGCTTCTTCATATTTTTGTTTTTTGACAACGGCATTTTTCAATTCGCGAACATCTTCCAATTGTTTTTCTAGTTCCAAAATTTGTTTTGGAACATCAATATTGATAATGTGAACACGAGAACCCGCTTCGTCCAAAGCATCAATAGCTTTGTCTGGCAAAAATCTTTCCGACATATATCGGTCAGTCAATTTTGCGCAAGCTTCTATCGCTTCTGGAGTATAAGTTACGTTATGGTGATCTTCGTATTTGTCTTTAATATTGTTCAAGATGGTAATCGTTTCCTCCACAGAAGTTGGTTCGATAATTACTTTTTGAAAACGTCTTTCAAGAGCGCCATCTTTCTCAATATATTGGCGGTATTCGTCGAGAGTAGTTGCTCCAATACATTGAATTTCGCCTCTTGCCAAAGCGGGTTTAAACATATTTGAAGCATCTAGCGAACCAGTTGCTCCACCAGCGCCAACGATGGTATGAATTTCGTCAATAAAAAGGATAATATCATCATTTTTTTCCAATTCATTCATAACGGCTTTCATACGTTCTTCGAATTGTCCGCGGTATTTTGTTCCCGCAACAAGGCTTGCTAAATCAAGTGTTACAACTCGTTTATTGAATAATATTCTAGATACTTTCTTTTGAATAATTCGTAAGGCTAAGCCTTCTGCAATTGCTGATTTTCCAACTCCAGGTTCCCCTATAAGTAATGGATTATTCTTTTTTCGACGGCTTAGAATTTGAGAAACACGTTCAATTTCCTTTTCACGACCTACAACAGGATCTAGTTTTCCGTCTTCGGCCATTTCGGTTAAATCTCTCCCAAAATTATCTAAAACAGGTGTTTTTGATTTTTTGTTCGATTTGTTGGCAGGATTATTAAAGGTACTTTCTTTTAGACTGTCATCTTGTCCTGATTCTTCGTTATAAGCATCGTTTTTGGGTAAGTTTTCTATGAAATCTTCATCGCTTGGTGTCATATTTAGATATTGTTCTTTTGCTGTATCATAATCTATTTTTAGTTTATTGAGCAGTTTGGTTGTTGGGTCATTTTCGTTTCTTAGAATACACAATAATAAATGTGCAGTGCTAATTGAGGTACTATGAAAAACTTTTGCTTCAAGAAAAGTAGTTTTCAGTGCCCGTTCTGCTTGGCGAGTCAGGTGTAAATTTTTTTTATCATTGTTTATTTCTATTGTAGAGCTAGCTGGGCTTAAAACCTCTACTTTTCTGCGTAAATGATCTAAATCTACTGATAGATTGTTTAGAATATTAATAGCTTTGCCGTTTCCATCTCTTAAAATACCGAGCATTAAGTGCTCAGTACCAATGAAGTCATGTCCTAATCGCAATGCTTCTTCTTTACTATAAGTAATAACGTCTTTTACTCTTGGTGAAAAATTATCATCCATAAATATATAATTGTAATGTAAAGTAAATTTAATCAATTTTTGATTCAAAAACAAAAATCGTTCCCAATATGAACTTCAGACAGCTAATTGACAAAAAAAGAATGAAAAAAACGTTAAATATCCCTTAATTTATTAACTAATAAACAACATAAATTTGTTAATAAATCATTGAAATAAGAATAGAAAAAAGGATTGTAAAAAATCAAAAAGGTGTATATTAGCACGTTTTGAAATTAAAATAAAATTATTAAATATTACAAGTTATGTCTGAAGGAGAAAAGTTAATTCCTATTAACATTGAAGATGAAATGAAATCAGCTTACATCGATTATTCGATGTCGGTAATTGTATCTAGAGCGCTTCCTGATGTTAGAGACGGTTTAAAACCAGTACATCGAAGAGTACTTTACGGAATGTACGATTTAGGAGTAACATCAAAATCTGCCCATAAAAAATCTGCTAGAATAGTCGGTGAAGTTTTAGGAAAGTATCACCCTCATGGAGATACATCCGTTTATGATGCTATGGTTCGTATGGCTCAAGAATGGAGTTTACGCTATTTACTTGTTGATGGTCAAGGTAACTTTGGATCCGTTGATGGGGATAGTCCAGCAGCTATGCGATATACAGAAGCTAGAATGCGCAAAATTTCGGAAGAAATTATGGCAGATATCGAAAAAGAAACAGTTGACTTTCAATTGAACTTTGATGATACTTTGTATGAGCCCAAAGTGATGCCGACTAGAGTTCCTACCTTATTAATAAATGGCGCAACTGGTATTGCTGTAGGTATGGCTACCAATATGCCTCCACATAATCTTACCGAAGTTATCAATGGTACCTTAGCCTATATTGATAATAACGAAATTGAAATAGATGAATTGATGACTCATATTAAAGCACCTGATTTTCCAACTGGTGGTACTATATATGGTTATGAAGGAGTTCGTGAAGCTTTTAAAACAGGTAGAGGACGTATTGTCATTCGTGCTAAAATTGGTTTTGAAGAAGTAGACGGAAGAGAATGTATCATAGTTACTGAAATTCCGTACCAAGTTAATAAAGCGGATATGATTAAGCGTACTGCTGATTTGGTTAACGAAAAGAAAATCGAAGGTATAGCTAATATTCGGGATGAATCGGATAGAAATGGTATGCGTATTGTTTATATATTGAAACGTGATGCTACACCTAATGTGGTTTTGAACACACTTTATAAATTTACACAATTACAATCTTCTTTTAGTGTAAACAATATTGCATTAGTAAAAGGGCGTCCGCAAATGTTGAATCTAAAAGATATGATTCACTATTTTGTAGAACACCGTCACGATGTTGTCGTTCGTAGAACACAGTTCGATTTACGTAAAGCTAGAGAAAGAGCACATATTTTAGAAGGTTTGATTATTGCTTCGGATAATATCGATGAAGTAATTGCTTTAATCAAAGGTTCAAAAAACACGGAAGAAGCCAGAGAAAAATTAATTGAAAGATTCCAATTATCAGATATTCAATCCCGTGCGATTGTCGAAATGCGTTTGCGTCAATTAACAGGTCTAGAACAAGATAAATTAAGAGCGGAATACGACGAATTGATGAAATTAATAGATCATTTACAAGCTTTATTAGACGATATTAATTTGAGAATTGCTTTGATAAAAGAAGAGCTAATTGAAATTCGTGATAAATACGGTGACGCTCGTCGTTCATTAATAGAATATTCGGGTGGAGACGTAAGTATTGAAGATTTAATTGCCGATGAAAATGTAGTAATTACAATTTCACATGCGGGTTATATAAAACGTACTAATTTATCGGAATATAAAACACAAAATAGAGGAGGAGTTGGTCAAAAAAGTGCAGGAACAAGAGATCAAGATTTCTTAGAGCACATGTTTGTGGCAACCAATCACCAATATATGATGTTCTTTACCCAAAAAGGAAAATGTTTTTGGATGCGTGTTTATGAAATTCCGGAAGGAAGTAAAACAGCAAAAGGAAGAGCATTACAAAACTTAATCAACATAGAAAGTGATGATAAAGTAAAAGCATTTATATGTACGCAAGATCTTAAAGACAAAGAGTACATCAACAGCCATAACCTTATTATGGTAACTAAAAAAGGTCAGGTTAAGAAAACTTCATTAGAGAAATATTCTAAACCTAGAGTAAATGGTGTGGCCGCTATTACTATTAAGGAAGGTGATGAGTTGTTAGAAGCAAAATTAACTAATGGTGAAAGTCAAATTATTTTAGCTGTGAAATCCGGCAAGTTGGTTCGTTTTGAAGAAACAAAAACTCGTCCAATGGGAAGAACTGCTTCAGGAGTTCGTGGAATTACATTGAAAGACGATGCCGACGAAGTTATTGGTATGGTTACTGTAAATGACATGAATAGTGAAATATTAGTTGTTGCCGAAAATGGATATGGAAAACGTTCAAGTCTAGACGAATATAGAATTACCAATCGTGGAGGAAAAGGAGTCAAAACACTTAATATCACCGAAAAAACAGGTAAACTTATATCAATAAATGCAGTTACTGATTTGGATGATTTGATGATTATCAATAAATCTGGATTAACAATAAGAATGGCAGTAGAAGATTTACGCGTTATGGGACGTGCCACTCAAGGAGTTAAATTAATTAACATCAAAGGAAATGATTCTATTGCTGCCGTAACTAAAGTAATGAAAGACGATGTTGCTGAAGTTGTTGTAGATGAAGATGGCAATATCATAGAAACGGAAGCTATCGAAAGAGTTAAACCGGTATTGGAAATTCTTGAAGATGAAGGATCAGCCGATGACGATGACGATGATGATGAAGACGAAGTTGAAGATGATGGGGATTCAGAGGAAGATGATGATGAATTGGATGACGAAGCATAACCACTAAAAAAATCCCAATAAAAATTAATAAATAAAATCAAAGATTATGAAAAGTAAATATGTAATCCTAGCGTCAGCATTATTGATATCAGTAGCTACTTTTGCACAAAAAGATCAAATTAAAGCAGCTGAAAAAGCTTTAAAAGGAGGTAATTCACAAGAAGCATTAACAATATTACAAGGGGCAGAATCAGTTATGGCAAATGCTACGGATTCCGAAAAAGCACAGTATTTTTTTGTAAATGGAAATACTTTGCTTGACTTGGCTAATAAAAAAGTAGATACCGGAAAAAATCTTTCTTTAGCTGCTAAGTCTTATCAAGATTTATTAGCTGTTGAAAAAGTCTCAAAAAGAGATAAGTATTCAGAACAAGCAACGAAATCAATTTTTGATATTAAATATAAATTGATAAATAGTGCAATTGAAGATTCCAAATCAGAGAAACATGCTGATGGAGCTAAAAAATTATATGACGCCTATTTGTTAGATAAAAAAGATACTATCAATTTGTATTATGCAGCTTCGACATATGTAAATGCAAAACAATATGAAGAGTCTCTTAAATTGTATTATGAATTGAAGACGTTGAATTATTCTGGAAAAGGGACAAGTTATCTAGCAATGAATAAATTAACAGGACAAGAAGATCTTTATAGTACTGCTAATGAAAGAGATATGGCGATAAAAATTGGTACTCATGAAAAACCTAGGACTGAATTAATTCCTTCAAAAAGAGGTGAAATTTACAAAAATATTGCTTTAATTTTAGTTCAAGACGGTAAAAAAGATGAAGCTAAAAAAGCTATTTCAGATGCAAGAAAAACAAATCCAGAAGATATTTCACTGATTCTTACAGAGGCAAATCTATATTTAGAAACAAAAGATTTTGATACGTATAAAAAATTGATAGCCGAAGTATTAGAGAAAAATCCAAATGATGCTGATTTAGTTTTTAATCTAGGTGTTTTAAGTGCTAATGCTAAAAACCCAATTGAAGCAGAGAAATACTATAAGAGAGTAATGGAAATTAATCCAAAATACATTAATGCTTATATCAATTTGGCTGCTTTAAAACTAGATGACGAAAAAGGAATTATTGATGAGATGAATAAATTAGGAACTTCAACTAAAGACATGAAGCGTTATGATGAGTTGAAAATTAAAAGACAAAATTTATTCAGAAGTACAATTCCTACTCTTCAAAAGGCAGTAGAACTTGATCCTGCAAATGTTGATGTAGCAAAAACGCTATTGAATGTTTACAGTGCATTAGAAATGACAGCAGAGTATAAAGCTTTAAAAGCAACGATAAAAAAATAATCGAAGTAGTATTGAATAAAATTCCCTTTTTGTTTTAAAGCAAAAAGGGAATTTTTTATATAATTTTTTTGATAACTCGAAGTTTGTGGGTATGTTTATTGGTTTCTGGATTATAAATACCAAGATGATCAAGCCTGTCAATTCTTACTTTACCACTGGCATGAATGATGTAATTATCATCCATGATAATGCCTACATGAATGATATTGCCTTCGTCATTATCAAAAAAAGCTAAATCCCCTGCTTCACATTCTTCTATAAAACTCAACGCATCTCCTTGTGTGGCTTGTTGCGAAGCATCTCTATGTAATTTGTATCCATTGAGTTTATAGACCATTTGTGTAAAACCGGAACAATCTATTCCAAAAGGGTTTTTTCCTCCCCAAAGATAGGGAGCGTTCAAATACATAAATGCAGTATTTATAAGATTTTCTTTTGGTTTAATACCGCTAACTTTAATTCCTTCAAAGTTGTAATTGGAGTTGTTTATTTCATTATTATTCAAAAAGGTAATAGAAGCTCCAAGAGGAATAGGTATGAGTAAATTTTTTGAGGCGGTAATATATTCAACTAAATCACCATTAAGAATTATAGCATCATTTGATAATTGGTTATAATTCGCTTCGGAAATTATCTGATATTGTTTAGAATCTACCCAACCTTCATAAGCATCAAATTGCAATTTTATTCGAGACCATTGGTTTAATTTTTCCAGAATTTCAAAATGTTCTCCAAATAAAACTTGGGAAACAATTTCACTTTTATCGCTTGGTTCCAGGCGAAGAGGTATTATTGCTAGATTACAAATTCCAAACATATTTTTATTAGTTTAAATTTTAAATTTTAAATTATTTTGAATCATTTAAAATTTAATATTCATCATTTAGAATAATTTTTACAGATTCTTTATACACCAATTGACTAAGATTCACTAGTAATGCTGCGCAAATTTCATGATAATAATGAATTCATATTTGTTTAAGTTGCG
>CANCPC010000053.1 GCA_947379965.1 Flavobacteriaceae bacterium
TTTAATAATTTCCAATAAAAAACCCCTTAATACCTGAATATTAAAGTAATTAAAGAATGTTCTCAGTGCGGAGAATAGTAAGGTACGATGGCAATATATTCTAATCAAAAGAAGTTTTATTTCTTAATAATAATGATATTGAAATCCCAGTAAATACAACATAAAATACATATTTTGAGGTATATTACTAGATTCGTAAGATATAAAATAAATAATTATATGTTAAAGAAACCCTTACCTACAATATGTTCAGCTCTTTCTTCTCCTTTTATTCTAATATATTTATAAAATTCTTTTTCGGTTTTGTGTCCGGAAAATAACATAATATCAAATACAGACATTTTTTTTTAAATACATATTGGTACAGAAACTTCTTCTTGCAGTGTGGGTGTGGATTAAATTGTATTTAGGAATCATTTCAACTACTTTTTTACCACCTTTAGTATACTCACACTTTATTTTTTCAGCAAAACCCAATCTTTTCCCTAATTTTTTTATTTCATCGTTAATATCTTGTTCATTTAGTTTTTTAGGGGGTAATTTATTATGTCTCAATTTCATTATTTCAACGATTTCTTTAGTAATTGGACACAGAACATCAGTTTTTGTTTTTGACTGTCTAATCTTAAAGTATTGGACACCATTTTTTAACACCATATCATTCTTAGTTAATCCATTATAATCACTAACCCTTTGACCAATATAACAACCAATTAAAAAAATATCTCTTGCTAATTCCATCGTCCTATTATCTGATAGATTTTCATCAAACATGTTTTTTAATTCTTTTTCATCAAGATAAATTGCAGTAGTGTCCTCGGTTGGATAAGAAAAATCTTTAACAATAAAATTGTTGTTCTTAATTAACCCTCTATTGGAAGCTTCTATCAAATATGTTTTCAAATTTTTAAAATGTTTACTTAAGGAATTTTGTTGATGGTCATAATGTTCCTCAAGAAATGTGCTAAATGAACTAACAAATTTTTTATCAAATGAATCAAAAGTTATTTGAATTCTGCGCTCTTTGGAATAAGTTTCTAATTTCACTAATGTTTGTCTATATGAATTGTACGTAGCCGAGGCCAATTTTACCTTCTTCACAGCTAATAAATCATATGAAAACTCAAAAAAAGTAGGAAACCTTTTTGTCTGTTCAACCTCAATCTTTTTATTGAGTAATTTATCTAAAAAAGATTTTAATAATTCGTTTGTAACAATAACTTGTTCAGATATGTATTTAGAATATTCCTTACTTAATGATGTCTCAATCAAGTTTAGTAGATTATTAACTTCCCGGGCATTTATAAGTATTGATTTATTTGACTTAATTCTTTGCTTACTAAAATCCCAATCATCGTAACAAGCTTTATATCCTGTAGAATATTTGAACTTTTTACCTTTATAACCAAAAACCAAATTTATTGGACTTACTTTTTTTTTGTCCTTTTCCATATTAATATTGGTTTCTTTGAATGCAAATCGTACTATTCCAGTATTGTTTTTAATTGATTTTTCCATACATTTGGTTATATTTTACAAATATAAAAAAATAATAGGGGACTTGAAAGGGGACTTAAAAAAGAATATTTATGTTAATTTAAGTTTATAAAAAAAGTTAAATAAAATTAAATGTATTTGAATTACAGATAGTTATATGATTTTTTTATTTAAACAGGTAAATTTGAATTAAGTAAAAAAGGTACTGGAGGCACCACAAAAAATTTCCCTAATCACTTTATAAATTAAGTAGTTAGGGATTTTTTGTTTTTAGTAGTGTAAAACCTTTTTCTATTTATTGTCAAAATACAATAGCACGAATTTGCAATCCGCGCCTACAAACACAATGTTGTAACCTTGTATTTTGTTGAAATAAAATTTTTGTTTTTAAATAACAAAACTACAACTTTTTTAGGCTGTAGTTTTTGAGTTAGTTTGGTCTTGCTCTATTTGTGGGCACAGATTGCAAATCCGCGCCATCGTTCGGGAGAATTTTTTGTTATATCAGAGAGAACGGGGTATGTGGAACGGAGCTTTTTTCAAGCGACTGTAACAGCCCAGCGAAACAAAGCAAACGATTGGAATGAGACCTTTTGATTGCTAGTTTAACTTAAAAAAGCATCAACTTCTATCTTTAATTTAGCTAATTCCTCAAAATTCCTTTTTGATTTTGTTATTTTTGAAGCTAATTCATTAGCCATTTCTTTTTTATCTTCTGAAAACTTATCTGGATGAACTTTTATAATTAACTCTTTATAAAGCGCTTTGCTTTTTGAAATACTTAAGGCAATATTTTCAGCAACTTCTCCATAATTCGAGGGTCCATCTGCTAATATTTTTTTTCTCAATTTATTTTTTCTTCTTTTATTTCTTATAACAAAAAAAGATAAAAGAATCAGAAAAGCAATTACAATTAGAAGTAAATTACTCATAATATTACTGATTTAGCATGTAGTTTTGAAGATTAGCAATTTCATTTAATGGCAGCTGTAAGCCTTGAAAACTATTTTTACCTTTAATTATTAGTGTATCATATCCAAGCGCCATTAACTGACGTACGAAAGGTGCACTTTCTATTACGTACTTAGAAATCTCAAAAAAATCGTTTTCTGTTAAATTTACGTCATTTTCAATAGTAATTTTAAAGCCACTTCTTAAATAAAAAGTACTTAATACATGTTTAAATTTTGGATTACCAGCTGAAGTTGTAACGGTGCAAAGCCTGTCGATTTCTCCTTGCATGTAAACCTCCCTAAAAACATAATTGAACTCTCTTAAAATCCTAATTCTTTCTAAATTTCCTTGTGACATAACATCAACTACCCTGTTAAGAAAAGTTGATATTTTTGAAAAAATATTTGAAGCCATATTATTTACTTTTTATTTACTTTTAAAACTATTGAGTTACAGTGGTGGACATTAATACATAATTACCATTTGATGTAGTTTTTTCATAAGTTTTCACAACGCCTGTTTCTGTATCAATAACGTGAAATTTACCTAAATTTGAATTAGGGCTCGACGCAATTTGATATTTACCTATCGTACTAACAACACTATTTGTAGTACTAGAATTGTCAGCAGAACACGCCATAATGATTAAACTAAACGCTCCGACAACAGCAAGTGAACTAATTAAATAATTTGGAAATTTCATAATTTTTTAGATTTAAATTTATGGTTAACTTTTACAACTTGTTTTATTAGAATGGACAAAAAACATTTTCTAATTATAATAGTAATTAATCTGAACGCCATTTGATATTGAACTTACTGGCATATTTTGATTATTATAGACATAAGAAGTATTAGATTGAACACCATTAGCGTTAGTGCTTGAAATTATATTATTGTGGCACATAAAAATGCTATAAATTGGATTTACATCTTCGTAAATAAATGGATTGATTTTGTTATCATAAATCATTGTGGCAAATGTTATCCATTGATTTGAATTCAGCGCTAAGCTTTCCATTTTTATAAGATTCCCAATGCTATCATAGCTGTATCTATTTTTACTTCCATCCGAAATATTAATTTGAGATATTAAATTCCCTGTATAAGTATAAGTTCGAGATTCATTTGGATTTGTCGCTCCAACATATTTTGTTATACTAGATAGTATCTTGCTATTATTATCACGTGTGTAATTTGTGGTTATTTGGATATTACTTTCTATCGAATTAAAAGTATAGCTAACTATTTTACTATTACTATCTCTTGTAAAAGTATGTTTACTGGTTATATTAGCATTCAACAATTCATCATAACCAATTAAATTACCATTTGCATCATAATTATAATTTATGCTGTAATTTGAACTAGTAATTTTTTTTAATTTTCCCTGAATAGTAGGATTAGTATTCGAACCACTTCCTGATGAACAAGATTGAAGTAGCAAAAAAGTAATTCCCAGTACGTATATTATTTTTTTCATGTTTTTTATTTTAAAAATTCTAGATTATGTTCATCAATTCCATCTCCATTTTCATCCAAACTATATTTCAAATTTGTTGATGTAATACTTACATTGTTCAATTTTTCTATTTGCGCTCCATTTGCAGGATCAGTAAAATTTAAAGTTATTTTGCTAGTAGCAACACTATAACTATAAGTGCCACTATCAAACCCTTGAAGCAAACAACTTGAACCATTTAAATAATAATCTTTTCTTTCAAATGTTCCATTTGAATTAAATTGAATGTATTCTTGTTTAACACAAGTTGACAAAGTTTGGTTTACATTGTTTAATAGCCACTTGTTTAAATTCCATCTGTAAACCAAATTTGATTGATCACTTGATACTGGAGTACTCGTACTATTGCTGTCTCCTGAATTACAAGATTGAAACAGCAAAACAGTAATACAGAGTAAATAAAATATTTTTTTCATTGAATTAAATTAAAAAAAACACCCAAATTATTTATTTAGGTGTCTTTATTTTATTGGATATTGATAACATAGAATACCTTTAATCAATTTAATTTATCAGTGATAAGCTACAAGGTATAATACTAACCATACAGCAGAACCAATTCCAAAAGATTTCCAAATTTTTCCCTTTTTAATTTTATGTGCTTCACTTTTATAAGTAGTATTATATTGCGCATTTTTCATAAGTTCTGCATTTGGAGAGTTTAAATTTTCATCCTGAGGTTCAGCTGATGAGCAAATAGCTGCAGGAATCAAGGCTAATACTGGAGATGTTACTATAGCCGCAGCACCTGTCCAAATAGCACCCGAATTATTCCCTTTGTAAAATAATTTCGCATCTGCTTTTGCTTTTGCTGTCATATCTTCACTGTTTTGAGCTTTTTCTTTATCTGCCGCAACATTATCATTAAAAACATCTTTACTTCCATTTTCATACCTAACTATCAAAACATCTGATTTTAAAATTGTAAAAAGCGGACCATTTAAATTTTCTGATTTCTTGTACTTTATTTCTGTTGTTGTTACTTCCATAATTTTAGCTTTAACATCTTCACCTGATTTTTTTGTAATTAAATCTTGTGCAAAAGAAAGATTTGTTGTTAGAGCCATAAATAGCAATAAGAATGATAGTTTTTTAATGTTTTTCATATTTAATTATTTTAAATTTTCTTACTCTTAAGGATTTTCAGTTTCTCCCCGTTATTTTTAGTTGTTTCTGGACTCAACTTTTATTACAATAATAATATCAGCCACTGAAAGTTGAATGCAATCAGCGAATTTTTATTAACAATACTGCTTGTTTTTTTTAATTGAAACAAGCTTAATTACTAATTAATAACCAAAATTATAATACGAGTTTATTCTTTCCTTACGGGAAACCTCATTTGATTAAAATATTTTTATTTTTTTTTAATCTTGGTTAGAAATATCAATAAAAACAAGCCTTGATTTCTGTTTTACAAAGCTAAAATATTTTTCGACTTATAAGTCGAACTAAAGAAAGTTTTTTGGTTTTCTACTTTATTTTCTTTGTTGAATGCAGAATTATTTTGAAAAAATAGAAGTAGAACTAGTAAAAAGATTGTACAAAGAATTCCTGATTAAGTTTGACGGAAACAAATCTAAATTTGCTAAAGCTTCATTGTGTTCCGAAACTACTGTAAGAAGAGTATTCAGGAATGAACAAAGGATGACCGTTGATTTGTTATTGAGATTTTGTTCTGCATTAAAAATAAAAGTGTCCGACTTATTCAATCATCTTGAGCCATAAGCTGAGTACTCCTATTTTATCAAATAGGTCCTAATGCTGGGGCTTTAATCTATTTCATACGACATCATACAAACAAAAAGCCCGTTTCTTTCGAAACGGGCTTTTAAATAAATTGAGAAAATCAATTATGCTTCAACTTCAAACGGAAGTACAGACACATACGATTTGTTATCTCTTTTCTTTTGGAATAAAACAACTCCATCTACTCTTGCGTGTAGGGTGTGATCTTTACTAATGTAAACGTTTTCACCTGGATTATGTTTTGAACCTCTTTGTCTTACGATGATGTTACCAGCAATAGCAGCTTGTCCACCAAAAATCTTAACGCCTAAACGTTTTGATTCTGATTCTCTACCATTCTTCGAACTACCGACACCTTTCTTGTGAGCCATGACGTATAAGTTTTATGTTGTTATTATTCTTGTGTATCTTCTTTTTTAGCTTTAGGAGCTTTTTTTACTTTAGGAGCTGCTTCTACAACTTCTTCAGTAACAACTGCTGCTGCTTTTTTAGGAGCCGCTTTTTTAGCCCCAGATGCTGTAATACCTTCAATTACAATTTGAGTAAGATATTGTCTGTGACCGTTTCTCTTTTTGTAACCTTTTCTTCTTTTCTTTTTGAAAACGATTACTTTATCTCCTTTTAAGTGTTGTAACACTTTGGCTTCTACTGAAGCACCTTCTATAGCTGGGGCGCCTATTGTGATTGTACCGTTGTCGTCTAACAAATAAACTTTGTCGAAAGAAACTTTTGATCCTTCTTCATTTGCCAAACGGTGAACGTAAACCTTTAGGTCTTTGCTAACTTTAAACTGTTGCCCTGCTATCTCTACGATTGCATACATAACAAATTGTTTTATAAATTTTTAAGGTTGCAAATATACAATTAAATATTTATCCTGCAATTAGTTCAGTAAAAAAATATTCAAATTGATTAAAACCCCTGTTTTCAAGGCGTAACAACTTATCTAATTACTTTTTATAGCTAAAAAGTTAAACTTTTAACAAAAACAGATTCATTTTCGATTCACAACTAAAAAACGCTATTTTTGGAGTAACAAAATCTTAGTTTTTTTACTAATAGTAAATAAAAAAATTATTAATCCCTATGAAAAAATCAATAATGGTGTTAAGTGCTGCGCTCGTTCTAGGAGGAATTGCTTCTGCTCAAAAAGTAGAATTCGAAGAATATAATTTAGACAATGGAATGCATGTTATATTGCATCACGATCCCTCGGCACCTGTGGTGGTTACATCGGTGATGTATCATGTAGGATCAAAAGATGAAACTCCAGACAGAACTGGTTTTGCCCACTTTTTTGAGCATTTATTATTTGAAGGTACCGAAAACATCAAACGCGGGGAATGGATGAAAATAGTAACCGCAAACGGTGGCGTGAATAATGCCAACACCTCCGATGACCGCACCTATTATTATGAAGTGTTTCCTTCGAATAATCTTGAATTAGGACTTTGGATGGAATCCGAGAGATTAATGCATCCTGTGATTAACAAAATTGGTGTTGCTACTCAAAACGAAGTGGTGAAAGAAGAAAAAAGAACCAGTTTTGACAATCGACCTTACGGGAATATCCTAACGGTAGTAAAAGAAAATATGTTCAAAAATCATCCGTACCGTTGGTCAACCATCGGCTCAATGAAAGATTTAGACGCAGCAACTTTGGAAGAATTTCAAGCTTTCAACAAAAAATTCTATACCCCAAACAATTCGGTTTTAGTAGTTGCCGGTGATATCGACAAAAAACAAACTAAGGAATGGATTCAAAAATACTTTGGTCCAATACCGAAAGGTGAAGTTTTGAAAAAACAAACTTTTCTCGAAGAGCCCATTTCCCAAACAATCAAAGCAACTTATGAGGATCCTAATATTCAAATCCCGATGTTGGTCACTTCATACCGAACGCCTTCGATGAAAACGAAAGAAGCTCGAGTTTTAGATTTAATTTCTTCTTATTTAAGCGATGGTAAAAGTTCTAAATTATACAAGAAGATTGTAGATGATAAAAAAATGGCCTTACAAATAGGAGCTGTTGGCTTTAGCCAAGAAGATTACGGAATGTACATTATATATGGTTTGCCAATGGGAACATTTACGTCGGCAGATTTACTCAAAGAAATAGATGAGGAAATAGTGAAAATTCAAACCGATTTGATTTCTGAAAAGGATTATCAAAAATTGCAAAACACTTTCGACAATCAGTTTGTAAATACGAATGCAAGTGTAGAAGGAATTGCCGAAAACTTAGCTAAATTTTATTTGCTTTATGGCGATGTAAACTTGATAAATAACGAGATCGAACTTTACCACTCTATAACAAGAGAAGAAATTAGAGCGGTAGCCAAAAAATATTTGAATCCAAATCAAAGATTAATTTTGGATTATATTCCTTCTAAAGATAAAGCTCAAAACTAAGACTTTCTAAATCATGAAAAAAACAAGTATATTATTATTCATTTTGATCTTCACCGGAATTATGCAGGCACAAGACCGTAAACAACCCAAACCTGGAAATGCTCCAGTTGTAAATATTAAGAAACCTCAAACTTTTGTATTGCAAAACGGTTTGAAAGTTATGATTGTTGAAGATCATAAATTACCTAGAGTAACCTATAATCTAACTTTAGATAATGCTCCTTTTGCCGAAGGAACTAAAAAAGGCGTAGATGATTTGACGAGTAGCTTATTAGGAAATGGGTCTAAAACCATTTCGAAAGACGTTTTCAACGAGGAAATAGATTTTTTTGGAGCTAGTATCAATTTTAGTTCTAGTGGCGCTTATGCAAATTCTTTGTCTAAATATGCGGATCGAATTTTAGAATTGATGGCAGATGGCGCTTTGAATCCAAATTTTACCCAAGAAGAATTCGACAAGGAAAAAGCAAAAATGATTGAAAGTCTAAAAGCCGAAGAAAAAAGTACGCCAGCAATAGCAAGAAGAGTTGTTGATGTATTGGCTTTTGGAAGAAATCATCCTTCGGGCGAATATGTGTCTGAGGAGTCTCTAAAAAACGTAACTCTTGAAGATGTTCAAACTAATTATCACAACTATTTTGTACCTGAAAATGCTTATTTGGTGGTTATAGGCGATGTAAAATATGCTAAAGTAAAACCATTTGTCGAAAAATTATTTGGGTCTTGGGCCAAAAGAAGTACTCCAAAATTAACGTATCCGGATCCAAAAAACGTTGGTTTCACCCAAATAAACTTTGTAGATGTTCCTAATGCAGTACAATCGGAAATCTCACTTGTAAACACGGTAAAGCTAAAAATGAGCGATCCAGACTTTTTCCCAGCAGTTATTGCAACCAACATTCTTGGGGGTGACTTTAACAGTTACTTAAACATGAATTTAAGAGAAAAACACGGTTGGACTTATGGCGCAAATGCAAATATAGGAGCAGGAAAATATATCTCTAAATTAATATCGGCTTCGGCAGTACGAAACGTGGTTACCGATAGTGCCATTGTAGAATTTGTCAAGGAAATTAAAAGAATTAGAACCGAAAAAGTAAGCGAAGAAGTTCTTAAAAATGTAAAAGCAGGTTACATCGGACGTTTTGTAATGCAGGTTCAAAAACCTCAAACGGTAGCCCGTTACGCTTTGAATATAGAAACAGAAAATCTACCCGCTAATTTCTACGAAAATTATATAAAAGCAATCAATGCAGTAACTGCAGAGCAAGTTCAAGCTGCTGCCAATAAATACTTTCTTCTTGACAATACTCGAATTGTGATTGCAGGAAAAGGTTCGGAGGTTATTCCAGGTTTAGAAACCTTGAAAATTCCAATTTTCTATTTTGATAAATATGGTAATCCTCTAGAAAAACCTGCAATGAAAAAAGAAATTCCTGCCGGAGTAACAGCAAAAAATGTTCTAGAAAACTATATCAAAGCAATTGGTGGTGAGAAAGCGGTTACTGCAGTAAAAACTATTGCAATGTTAGGATCTACAACAATTCCGCAAGCTCCATCCCCATTAACTTATACAAACAAACTGGATATTAGAGGGAAAATGATGATAGAAATCGCCATGGGCCCCATGAGTTTGATGAAACAAGTGGTCAATGAAAAAGAAGCATACGCCGTACAACAAGGACAAAGAAAAAACATAGAAGGAAATGATTTAGCCGAAATGAAAGCTAGTGCAACTCCATTTGAAGAAATAAAACTTTCTAAAAAAGAAGGTCTTGTACTTAGCGGAATCGAATCCTTTAATGGCAGTGATGCTTATGGGGTAAAAAATGGAAATACTACTTTATATTATGATACTAAATCTGGGCTCAAAGTAGCCGAAGTAAAAACAGCAGAGCAAGGTGGAAAAACAATGACTCAAACAACAAATTATGGAGATTATAAAGAAGTAAAAGGGGTAAAAGTCCCTTTTGAGATCATCCAAAATTTGGGGTTTGAATTGGATATAAAAATGTCGGATGTAAAAATCAACGAAGGAGTAACCGACGCTGATTTTCAATAAACAACTTTAAAAAAAATCAAAGGCTGTCGTAATTGACAGCCTTTTTAGTTTATAAAAGCTATTTTTTTGCCGACAAATAAACGCCAACTAAAATTACAAAGGCACCAAAAAACTGAATTGGAGTCAGCGTTTCGTTATCTAATAATCCCCAAAAAAAAGCTACAATCGGAATTAAATAAGTAACTGAAGTAGCAAAAACTGGCGTAGCGATTTGTATCAATTTAAAAAAGAGAACATTGGCAATTCCGGTTCCTAAAACGCCTAATAATAAGATAAACAAAACCGAATGTTGTACGTTTTCAACTTGCACTACATCAAAAAAACCTGAGAAAATCAAAATGAATAAAGCCGGCAAAAGCAGCACCATAAAATTACCTGTAGTAATACTCAACGGGCTCAAATCAGACAAATACCGCTTGATAAGATTTACATTTATTGCATAACAAAGAGTTGCAATAATTACCAAAAAAGCAAAATAATAGTTATGTCCAGGATGGTTTAAAGCACCATTGAATACTAAAAAAACACTCCCGATAAACCCAATCAAAACGCCCCATATTTGTTTTTTTTGAAAACTGATTTCAAAAAAAAAAGCTCCAAAAATTAAGGTGTTCAGGGGAGTAAGAGCATTTAAAATTGCCGTAATTGAACTGTCGATTTCGGTTTCGGCAATAGCAAAAAGATAGGCCGGAATAAAAGTCCCAAATAAGGAAGTAAGAGCAACGTACTTCCATTTAGGTTTGGGGATTGTAGCTACACTTTTAAAACCGATAACTAATAAAAATAGTGCAGCGAAAATAATTCGCAACGAACCTAACTGTAATGCTGACAAGCCTACAAGCCCTTTTTTTATTAATATAAACGAACTTCCCCAGATTATGGAAAGAACAATTAGGTAAACCCATTTTAAGTGTTTCGAAATCATGGTAGGTTATTTTGGCTCAAAATTGTAAAATTTTTATGGATTTCAATTCGTTTTTTTTTATTAATTTTGAATGAAATAATATGAAAATGAATCTATTAAAGTCAATTCCTATGAACTTCATGAAATCTATTTTAGCAATGGCAACTGCAATCCTTTTGTTGGTAAGTTGTAAAGAAAAAACTAACGAATCTGTTTCGATAGTTTCAACTGAAAAAAATGGTTCCAAAGTAAAAAAGGAAATTGAATCTACTAATTTGCAAGAAGCTAGTTTTAAGATTGAAGGAATGACATGTGCTATTGGTTGTGCAAAAACAATTGAAGAAGAATTAAATGGATTAGACGGTGTAAAAACTGCAAAAGTAAATTTTGAAACTAAATTGGCTTCTATTTCTTTTGACAAAACCCTATTGACACCCGAAATAATTACTAAAGTCGTTCAAGCAACTGGTGACGGAAAAACCTATAAAGTTTCGGATATGAAATAAGAAAGTTTAGCTTGAAAACATCTGTAACTAATCTCTGATTTATTTATTTTTATAATGCACTTCTGATAATTTTTTTAATACTGCGGCGCTTTTCTCTGGCGTACTATCTCTTTGTGCTTCCCCCATCATTTCGTATCCTACCATAAATTTCTTTACCGAAGCAGAACGCATCAATGGTGGATAAAAGTGCATGTGAAATTGCCATTCTGGATGCAATTCTCCATCGGTTGGCGCTTGATGAATTCCTGATGAATACGGGAAAGAAGTTTGAAAAAGATTGTCGTATTTTATTGTCAATACCTTTAAAATTGATGCGTAAGTGGAAACTTCATCCGAAGAAAATTCGGTTATTTTTGTAATATGTCTTTTGCTAATAATCATAGTTTCAAATGGCCAAATAGCCCAAAAAGGGACTAAAACCACGAAATGATCATTCTCAACTACGATGCGTTCTTTTGATTTTAATTCTTCTTGTAAATAATCCATCAAAAGATTTCTTTCATATCGTTCATAATACATTTTTAAGCTAATTTGTGTTTTCTCTACTTGAGTAGGCAATGAGGATTGCGCCCATATTTGTCCGTGTGGATGAGGATTACTGCATCCCATTACACTCCCTTTGTTCTCAAAAATTTGAACATGATGGATATAATCTATACTTCCTAAAGCAGTGTATTCTTTTTGCCAAGTTCTAATTATTGTCTCAATTGTTGGAAGATCCATTTCTGGCAAAGTCAAATCATGTCTTGGCGAAAAACAAACCACTCTAGCAATACCACGTTCAGGTTTTGCTTTAAAGAAAGTAGGCTTTGTTTCTTCTTCATACAAAACAGGCCCTTTTTTTACAGCTGCAAAGTCGTTCTCAAAAACAAAACTAGACTCATATTTGGGATTATTCTCTCCATTGGCACGTTCGTTCCCAGGACATAAGTAACAGGTAGAATCATATTCTGGAAGTGCATCCGTATGAATTTTTTCATTTTGTCCTTGCCAAGGTCTGGTCGCTCTATACGGTGAAACCAAAACCCATTCATTAATTAATGGATTGAAACGTCGGTGTGGATCTTCGTTTATATCGAAATACTTCATGTTAATTAGCTGTGTGTAAAGATGTACCGTTTCCGATTTTTACATCATAAATTTTCAATTCTATATCAAAAGCTTCTTTGTATAACTGAGTCAGTTTTATTTTAATAGCCTCTTCTTTTCCGTTTTTGATTAAATTAATAGTACAACCCCCAAAACCCCCTCCCATTAATCGAGAACCTATTACGTCTTTTTCCTTTTTTAGTGTATTTACAATAAAATCAAGTTCATCACAACTTACTAAATAATCCTTAGACAAACCTTCATGAGTTTCAAAAAGTAATTTGCCCAAAGCTTCTATGTCTCCATTATCTAATGCTTCACATGCAAGAGCAACACGATGTATTTCTCGAACTACATAATGGCACCTTTTAAATACATTTGGAGCCATTTCATTCTTTAAAGCAAGTACATGATTCTCGGCACAATCCCTAAAACTTGTAATTTCTGGATATGCATTTTTGATAATCGAAAACCCTTCTTCACACTCTTCTCTTCGAGTATTGTAGGCCGATGAAAACAAGGAGTGCGAAACATTACTATCAAATAAAACGAGTGAATAATCATTAAAATCAGCATTATGATATTCATATTCTAAAGTTTTACAATCTATTTTTATGACTTTATTTTCTAAACCCATTACACTCGAAAATTGATCCATGATACCACAATTGATACCAACCCAATGTTCGGCTTTTTGACCCATTAATGCAATATTTACTTTAGGGATAGACAAATTGAAAAGCTCATTAATTCCAAAAATCATCCCGCATTCTATCGCTGCAGAGGAGGACAAGCCTGACCCTACAGGAACATTACTGCTAAAAACACAGTCAAAACCATCAAATGAAAAGCCATTATCTTGCAATTGTTTGATAACTCCTAAGATATAATTTGTCCAAACTACTTCACTCAATTCGATTGTTTTTGTCAAGTCAACTTCAAATTCATCCTTCAAATCGATTGCTACGATTTTAGATTTGTTCGAATTATTTTTGGCGAAAGCAAAACAAATAATCTTGTCTATTGCAGCAGGTAATACATAGCCATCGTTATAATCGATATGTTCGCCTATAATATTAATCCGGCCAGGGGAAAGCACAATTTTTTCAGGAGAATTTTCAAAAGTTTTCTCAAAAAAAGCAATGGTTTTTTTAATTAATAAATCATTCATTGATTTTGAAATTTATAAATAGTTTTATGCGAGTATTCGTCTCCTTTTTTCAGAACTGCACTCGGAAAATGCTTGTGATTAGGAGCATCAGGATAATTTTGAGTTTCGAAACAGATGCCGCTTAATGGATGATAATCGGCGATTTCTTTTCCTTTTATCCTATTAAAACAGTTTCCACCTACATAAATATGTAAGCCTGGTTGATTGGTAAAAACAGTCATTTTCAAATTAGTATTGGCATTGAAAAGAGAAGCTGCAAATTGATCTTTTTCTCCTAGTACAAAAGTAGTATCGATTTTAGAAGGCACTTTTTTTGGGGTAAGAAAATCGAATTGGGTATTTTCTGTTTCTAATATACTACCTGTAGGAATATTTTCGATTGTAGTTTCTAAAAACTGATTTGAATTTACCCTTAATTCCTGATCAACAATAGTAGACGAATGACCATCAAGATTAAAATAACTATGATGCGTTAAGTTTATAATAGTATCTTGAGCTGTAGTGGCTTTATATTCAACAATTAGTTCATTTTCTTCCGATAAAGTGTAGGTCAAATCAACTGTAAGATCACCGGGATATTTTGATTCACCGCTAGGACTAAAATAGGTGAAAGTTATTGAGGGATTTTCAGCATTAGTTCTATTTTTTAAATACCAAATTGCTTGACTAAATCCTGTGTTTCCTCCGTGATGTGAATTACCATTATTGTTTTTGTCAAGAACTATTTTTGTATCCTTTAAAACAAAAGTCCCATTATTAATTCGCCCAGCAAATCGTCCTATTGTTGCCCCAAAATAGGGAGCGCTTTTTAACTCAAAAGATTTTAGATAAGAATCTAAGGAATCAAAACCCAAAACTACATCTACTTTTTTCCCGTTTTTTAATGGTATTTTTAATTCTGTAATAGTAGCACCAAAATTTATGACCTTTAATTTCATCCCTTTTTTATTCACTAATTCATATAAAAAAACGGATTCGCCATTTGGCATTAAACCAAATATTTTTTTAAAAGGTTTTTTGTTAATTTCTAACACCGGTTTTATTTTCATAAATTTAGTAGTACGGATGGAATTTCAAAATTATACTATTATTTCACATTTATACACCTGAAGCTATTAGTTTTTTTATATCTATTAAAAAAAACAGATTTCGCTCAAAATTTTTAAAATAAAACGAAACCAAAGTAAAAAAATTGAAGCAAAATACTAGCATAAAATTCGTTTTTTGAAACTCTAGCTAAATCCAATTCCATTTCCAATTTATTATCAATCAAAATAAATTTACCCAAAATGCGGAAAACCGTAAAGAACTTATTTTTTAATTATTTAGGTTTGTCGCTTATTAATCTAAATCTTTAAAATATGAAAAAAGTATTATTAATTACTATAGTATTTGTAACCTCTCTATCTTATTGTCAAACGGCAGAGGAATATTTTAACAAAGCAAATAATAAGTCTGATTCAAAAGACTATCAAGGAGCTATTGTAGATTACACAAAAGCCATAGAGTTAAATCCTAATTATTCTGATGCTTATGTAAACAGAGGCGATACTAAAACCAAAATACAAGACTTTCAAGGAGCGTTAGCTGAGGAAAACCGTAAAGATCATAATTTTTAAAAATTGAAATTTGTAAATAATAAAATTTAAAAAAAAGATGAAACGATTAAAGAAAATAGGACACTGGTTATTATTTCTATTAGGGGGTTATATTGCTACATATTTAGCATTAGCAATATGTTTTTTATTACCAATATTTTTATTCTTATGGATTTATTCCTGGAATACATTTTTGTTCTTAATTATTGGAAGCATTTTTGTAATTATTTACTACTGGTTTTTTTTGGCGGTATTGGGTGGATATATTTTTTTAATAATTAAACACAAGCCTGACTATTGGATTTCAAACATTTTTTTATTGATTATAACTATATATTTTTGTTTTTCATTCGTGAATATTTTTGAAAAAT
>CANCPC010000054.1 GCA_947379965.1 Flavobacteriaceae bacterium
AGGGCGATTAGCTCAGCTGGTTCAGAGCACCTCGTTTACACCGAGGGGGTCGGGGGTTCGAACCCCTCATCGCCCACCATAAGGGACTTAACTAATTTTTTAGTTAAGTCCCTTTTATTTTTATCTCGTAACCCCTTGTTAACATTGGTTATTTCATTTAGTAACGGGTTCAAATTTGTGGTTCGAACTTTTTTATTTTCTAAATGAATTTCTTTTTCAAAAATCGAACCAATTATTCGTCTTTTGTGTTCTAAATTTGAGTTAAAATACTGTTTTTCAATACCTATAAATTTTTCGGTGCCCTTTTTGTACAATTCAATTAGCTTTAAATTATCTTCTGATGACGCTTCTTTAGATTTAAGTTCTATTCGTAGATTTTCATATCTCTCTTTTGCTGATTCATAATCCGATTTGCACATATTTCCATCGATATACAAATCTTGCACTCTTTCTAATTTACCCTCAATAGATTTTAGATTTTCATAATGTTTGGGTCCTAATGCTTTTTGTGAAGTTTCGGAAGTTAATTTCTCCTTAATTGCATCAAAATATAGTTCTTGAAATTGTTTGTCAAAAGAAAGATTTCCTAAAAACAATTCTACCTGTTGATGCACTTCATCTGAGGTATATCTCCCCTTGCATGGACTAACACAATGATAATAACTATAGTATTGCGTTCTTCCCTTGGAAGCACTTGCGGTTAGTTGCTTGTTACAAATTGGACAACGCAAAAAACCTTTAAGCGGAAAGTTTTCATTATAAGCTTTCGGTACAGTTTGCTTCCCTTTTTTTCGGTTCGTCATTATTTTTTGCGCTTTTTCAAATAATGCTTTGGTGATTATGGGTTCGTGAATCCCTTGCACAACCATTTCTTTTTCATCCTTGTACGCTTTTATAAACACACCTCCATAATACAAATGATTGTCTAAAATTCTAGCAAAAACGGTTTTACTAGAATTAAAACCTTTCGCTTTTAGTTTATAAAATATCTCGTTGCGTTGATAATTGCCTGTTGCCATTAATTCGAATGCTTCCTGAATGTATTTTGCATCCTCATTGGGAACCAAAAGAGGTTTCTTAGCGGCATCTTTTCCATTATCAAATCCCTTTGGAGCATTACCAACATATCGCCCTTCTTTAAAAGCTCTCCTCATTCCGGCAATTACATTCAATGAACGGCGCTGGTTTTCTACTTCGGGCATGGATAAATATACGGCTAACATCAATCCTTGTTCTGGAATGGATAAATCCAAAGGCTGTTCAATTGCATTAACTTGAATGGCTAATTGATTAAAAACACCAATCATTTGATACGACTCAGCAGTATTTCTTGAGAACCTATCCCACTTAATAAAAATTAATTGATGCACGTCCTTCTTATTCTTTTTGCAGTACTCTAATAATTTTTTAAATTCAGGTCGCTTGAATGTTTTAGCGGAATAATCTTCCCTAAAAATGTGCAGCACATTGAAATTATTGTTTTCACAATAATTAAGAAGCTTCTGCTCTTGGTCCCTCAAGGAATATCCTCTTCCCGCTTGTTCGTCGGTGGATACTCTCACGTAAAGTATGACATTCTTCATAGTGATTTTCTGTTTTTAAATTATTAATTGTACAACTGGCTAGTAATTCGGCCAATTCGATTGCCTCTTGTATTTGGCTATCCGTTAATTTTTTGTTTCTGTTTTTGTTTAAAATTTGTTTTGCTTTTTCAAATTCCATGATACCTATAAAAGCGAAAAGGAGCAGAACATACTCGTTTGTGCTATTAGGCGATTTAG
Source organism: Flavobacteriaceae bacterium (assembly GCA_947379965.1). Classification (GTDB taxonomy): domain Bacteria; phylum Bacteroidota; class Bacteroidia; order Flavobacteriales; family Flavobacteriaceae; genus Flavobacterium. The sequence continues at coordinate 1,782 of CANCPC010000054.1, forward strand.
TGCTAAGGGACGCTTAGGACTTTAATTATTTTTTTTAATTATTTTCTTTTGTGTATTCTTAATGACTAAATGATTTTCGTTTCGGAAAGTAACTTCTACCTTATCATACATTTTAAGTCCTAATAATTTTCTAAGTTCTTTTGCTATGGAACCTTTTATATCATCTTGTTCAGAAAAACTCATAGTTATATCTCCACTTTGATGTTTTATCACTTTTACCTCCGAACATTCATTTTCTCTAATTGCTTCTAAAAGTTGGCTCTCCTGTTTACTATACAACCCATAGTTTATATTATGACTATCAAATTTTTCATTTTCGAATATTTTTTGAACTATTGTTATAATGGGAATATTAATAAAAGTTGCTTTAGCACATTTTTCGGTATAGAAGTTAAATAACTCTTCTTTTAAACTATCCCTTGAATGACTGTTAAGAGCTATGGCCATATTAAAATTGTTTTTTTTATCATTTAATTCTATTATAATAGATGGAAACGATTTCTCAATCAAAACACCATATATAACTATTCCTATATTTGATGTGAAAAAACTTTTTTCTTGTTCAATTGTTTTCGGAAGCATTTTTAAATAATCTTCTTTAGTTAAAATACCATTATATTGCTCTAATACAATTTTAGGCAAATTTGTGACTATTTTTTTTTGAAATTCTTCTTCGGTAAATGCTCTTATGATTGATTCTATATCGGGAACCTGTTTTAAAAAATCTTTTACTTCTTTAATCGTATCTAAATCAAGATTCAATTTTCTTAATTCTACTATAATTAATAGCCACACCGCTTCAAATACATTTAAGTATACCCATTTTCTTATATCTGAATCCTTTTTTTTCTTTTCATCTTCCAACAGAATACCTTCTTTTTTCCATGCATTATATATTCGTGGTTTTATTATAGTATCAGAAAGCAGTATTTTTTTTTCACTCAAGAGAGGATAGAAATCTTTTAAATTCATAATTTATATTTTATACGTCAAATGTAATAAAAAATAATTATTATATTTGTATAAAAATACAAAAATGATAAAGCCAATTAAAATATGTCAAAACCCTGATTGCGGGGATGAAATTGTAGTGTATAAATCTTCTAAAATAAATTATTGCAATGATTACTGTAGAAATCGTGCAGGTTATTTAAGACGTAAAGAAGATAACAAAGAATTTGACGAGATTAACAAAGGCCATAAACAAAACTACAAAGTTTTAAAAGTGTATTCCGACGCAGGAATATTAAGCGAATATCTATGGAAATTTGAAAAGCTTGGTTTTGATACCCGATTCTTGCCTGAACAACGATTCTTTTCAATAGATAATAAAAAAACACTATGTTATCAGCTAAAAGATATAATTTTTAGATTAGATGAAAAAGACAACAAAATTGAAATATATAAAAAGAAAACAAATTAAAATATGGAAGAGATATTATTGACTTCTAGACAAAGAATGCTTTCGCCAGATCGGCTGGCATTAGAATTAAACTTGATTGAAACACCCCAAGAATTTGAAAGAAACAAAATAATAAATTACTTACTAATAGGTGGACTATTAATGGCAACATTTGTTATTAGTTACAATGTTTATCAAATTCATCAAGAAGAAATTAAGCAAAAAAGGGTAAATTAAAATCAGTGAAAATCGGTGAAAATTACTGAAAATCGCTAATTACTAGTTTTATTAACTTTGGTGTATACCAAAAAAAGTATTAAAAACAATACTTTTTATCGTTTTGATTTTATTATTGTTGTTAGTGCAGAAAAAGAGACTCGAATGTCTGATAAAATACCCTCTAAAGAATTACTAATTAATAACATGCAACAGCAAAAAGACACACTTGATATTCCTGATTTGGTCAAACTTTTAGATATGGTTATGCAAACAGAATATTCGATCGATTATTTGCTGAACCAACTGAAAAACAAAAGAAGAAAGAAAAAGAGAAAAGGGCTATCTAATAATTGAAAAAGTAATCCAGCCGTATAAATCCATTTTTAACTCAAATAAGACACTGTTAGCAATCAAAAACGACCAATATTTTCATACCTTCTCCTAATTTACTTGTAATAGTCAATTCAGCTTGTGCCAATCGCGCTCGCTCTTGAATATTTTTCAAGCCAATACCATGATTTTCATTAGTAGTACTTTCAAAGCCTTTACCATTATCTTCAATTAGCAGTTGCAGTTTATTATTTTCAATTCTGGCCAAAGTAACGCTACAATCACTCGCTTCGGCATATTTAATGACATTCTGCAGGGCTTCTTGTACAATTCGATAAATACTAATTTTAATCAAGCCGTCCGTATCATCCCAATTCAAATTACTATCATCCGAAAATGAAAAATGAGTTGTAGCAAGTTCATTTTTTTCTTGAATCAAATCTTCCAATAAATGGATATAGTCTAATTGAACTTCAATGTTGTCAGTATGCAAATCATGCGAAATACTTCTAATTTCAAGCTCAATTTCCTGCAATAAATCCACATAACCAAGGCGTTTTTCTTTGATTTCAAAAGCATCACTACTGTTCAAAATACCCAATTGAAGACGAGTACCGTAAAGTTTATTCAATATGTTATCGTGAAGCTCCATTGAAATCCTATTTTGTTCCTTAAGTTTTACGGAATTCAACTTAGTTTGATAGTCTTTTAATACCTCAAAAATTTCCTCCTCTGCCTTTTGATGCTGTTGCTGATGGGCAAGTTCACTTTTTTTATGCTTTATATAGCGATACGTCAGAACGCTTCCGGAAATTAAAATAATCAAAAATGAACCCATAATCAAGTACAAATTTTTGTCAGATAACGATTTGTTTTCATCCTCTACTGTCGAAGTCTCATATTCAATTCGTGCATATTTATTGCGATTATTTCTTTGCACTTTGGTTAGGCTGTCGCTAATAGCAATATACCTTTTGTTATAAAAAGAATCATTCGGGTAATCTATTTTAGATAATAATTTCAAACTTATTTTAATAGCATCACTTGATTTAAGCTTTTCTGCCAATTGCAAAGATTTTTTCAGATAGCTTATAGACTGAGTCGTGTCTTTTACTACCGAATAATATTCTCCTAAATAGGACAGCTTATAAATTTGGCTAGCTTCATTATTATCCTTTCTAGTAATATCTAATGCCTCTTTCAAAAGTTTTTCTACCCCTAAAAGATTACCGCTTTTTAACTTAGTATATGCCAAATTACCAATGATAGTTGCATAGTAGTCAGGCCATTCTTTTTTTAAATTAGGATTTAAAATAGACTCTAATTCTTGTATGGCCTTTTCATACTGTGCAGTTTTTCTATAAACTTCTGCAAGATTTACAGTTAGAGAAATTTTATAATTGTTGTTTTTATCAAATTCAATATCATTTTCTAATAAATCATTCAAAACTTCTTTTGCCAATAAATAATACTTTATTGCATTGTCAAATTCTTCTAATCTTGAAAGAGTAGCCCCCATCAAATTATAACTAGAAAAAAGTAGTCTTTTATCTTCACTATTTTTTAATAATTGCAAGGCTTTTGAAAGTAGTATTTCGCTTTCCAGAAAGTTGCCTTCATAAAATAACACATAAGCCTTGTTGAACAGCATTTTTCCTGACATCTCCTTGTTGTTCAATAAGCGATAAAGTTTTTCAGCTTTATGATAATAGATGTAGGCACTGTCTTTTTGTTTGACTTCATAAGTATCACCTATATAATAAAAACTCTTGGCTATTGCGATTGAATCTTTCGCCTGTTCAGACAGTATAAGCACTTTTTGACAAACGGCTAATGATATGTCGTTTTTATTCAAATAATAGTATTCAGAGGACAAATCGAATAATAATTTTCGATTAAGGGAATCATTTTTTAATGAGTTAGAAAACGTATTTATAGAATCTAAAAAAAGTAGTTTTTTATCTTTAGCCATAGCCTTATAGCTATTGGCTTCGAATGCCAGCGAAGAGACATTTACAGCTATTGGTTTTGTACAGTGAACTAAAACAAGAAATAGAAAAAATAAGAGTGGAGTCTTTTTCAAAAGTTTTTATTCAAAAATAAACAAAAAAAAAGACCATATTCGATATGGCCTTTAAAAAAGTATTTTTAGCTTGATTTCATCTAGGTTTAGTAATAATTTCTTCCAAAGAAACATCTGTTGGTGTTTTGGGATTACTAGGTATAACTTGAGTAGCTTGACTTTTAGTGTCAGTCACAGAATCAGCAGTACAAGAATATAAAGAAAGAGTTACAATGACTAATAAAAGTAGTTGGGGTAAAAAATTTGTTTTCATAAAAAATCATTTTTAATAATTGATAAAAAGAGTCCTAGTCAAGCCTTCTGGGCTCAACGACATATTGATTTTTCTGAAAAGAAGGGAAGTCTTTTGCAGTGTTGTTTTAAGCTCTTTCCCTAGCTTAAAACAACGATTAAAGCTTTAATTTTCAATGGTCAAATGTAGCTATTGACACTATTCTAAATGATATTTTTAGACAGCCTTTAGTAATCCACATACCCATAAGAGTAATCCGTAGGTTTTTGAGAATAACTTACAAATACAGTTTAGGAAATTCGAACCAAAATAGTGTCAATATTGTCTTTGTAGGTCCTAGAAAAGGGCAAAATGATTTCATTATTATCTAAGTAGCAATTACACTTGCCCAAATTAATACGGCTCACGTATTCGATATTAATCAAATAGCTATGGTGAATTCTAAAAAAATAAAAAGGCAATAGCTGTCCAAAATGCTTTAAAGTTTTAAAAGCCGAAATAACCTTTCCGTTTTTCAAATAAAAATCGGTCGTATTATTATCTGCTTTCAAATAAATAATGTCATTGGGGTTGATAAAATGATAATCCCCATTCGATTTAATCGAAATTTTAGCAGCAAGCGACTTATGTGTTTTTTGATAGCGCATCAAGCATTTTTGTAAATCAATTTGATCTATAGGTTGAAGTAAAAAACCCGAAACCCCGCGTTGATAGGCTTCATAAGCTGCATCTTTAGTGTTGCTCAAAACAATTATAGTGGGTAAGTCAACTAAATATTCGTGCAATTCACTCAGCAACGAAAAAGATAGCGATTGGCCTATTGAAGTATTGCCAATAGAGAGAAAGACTAGATTCGGTTTCAATTCGAGAATCTTGCTAATCCCCTCTGCTTTAGTATTACAAATAGCAACACACAAAAAGGCTTCATATTTTTTTATGGCCTCTAGTGTAGCGGTCGAATTATCAGAATCGTCGATAAGTACAAAAGAAAATTGCATTTTTTGTTTGCAATGTAATAGCGCAAAAAACACCTATTTTACGGTAAAACCGTAAATTTTAATATTTTTTGATTACGTTTGACACGTTTTATTATCCCAAAATAAAAACCCTTGGAACCTAAAAAAAATCGAAATATTTTAATTATCGACGATCATCCAATTAGTGTAGATAGTTATGTAGCTTTACTTTCTAGCATTGAATCCAATAAAAATGCAAAGTATTTATTAGGATATAGTTGCGAAGAAGCATTCAATATCCTGCACCAAACAAAACACGATAATGAAACGATTCATTTTGCTTTTATCGATGTGAATCTTCCTCCTTACAATGAAAAGAAACTATTTTCAGGTAGTGATGTAGCAAAATTAATCAGGGACTTTTTTCCAAACTGTAAGATAATTATTATTTCTATGCACAACGAACCATTATGGGTCAACCAAATTTATAACAGTATTAATCCAGAAGGATTTATTGCCAAAAGCGACATCGATTACAAAAGTTTTCCCGAAGCATTCAAAAGTATTGAAAGTAATGAAAACTATTGCAGCAAATCCATCAAGCAATCCCGAAAAATAATGGTTCAAAGAAATATCAATTGGAATGAAAACGATAGCAAAATGTTATTGTTAATTGCTGAAGGAATCAAAACTAAAGATTTACCCAAATATATTCCGCTCTGTTTAAGTGCAATCGAGAAAAGAAAAGCAAGTATAAAAAAACAATTAATCTTGGAATCCGGATCCAACAAAGAATTATTAGATAGTGCAAGAAATTTAGGATTGTTATAAAGCACAAAATAATCCTAAATTTCTTCCATTCACAACTCATTTCTTCTTCTTCTTTCTCATAATTCAATACTGTAAATCTCTTCAGAGTATTTTTCTAAAGTCATTTCTAGCTTAAAAAATAATCTAACGTATAATAAGCCCTTTATTTAATTTAAAAATACTTAAAAATAACTAAGATAAATTCTACAAAATAGAGTGTTTTTAAATTTACTATAAATACTCTTTATCTTTTTTAACCCGTTGGGTATAATTAGTTTTTGATGATAATTTTTCGCCAGTTCGAGTGATTTTCGATAGAAAATCGTATCGAGAACAAGAAAAATTTCATTGAAAACGGTTCTCGATACATTTTTTGTTCCGTTTCACTACACAAAAAAACACTCGAACTGACGTTTTTAATAATTGCACCCAACGGGTTCTTTTTTAATTATCTCTCTCTTTAATCTAAGTATAACCGTTGGATGAAATTATTAAATTTTCAGAAATAGTAAAATTGAAATGTATAGAATTATAGAAAATAGAGTTAGACAGCAAAATACTTGGGTTAACATAGCTATGTTTCACTGAAAACAAGTGAAGCATCTTTGTGAAATTTATAAAAACCGATGATTTTATGTGTTTATAAAAATCTAAATTGAATTACACCCACCGGGTTAAGGATTTCTGATATTAATTAGGCTCTTAAAATTATAAAAATGAGCATAATTTGTGTTCAAAAATATCTTTACCTCAGTGTTACTTCAAACAAAACCGTAAAATATTCACCTAAAAACCGTAAAACACTTCAAAAAGCTATTCTGAAATTGCAACTGTTTAATTTTAAATATTCTATGAATATAAAAATTTATGAAACAGGAGAACTTTTCTGCCTTGCAAAATGAAAAGAAAACAAAAAATTATTACAATGAAAAAAATTATCTTTTTATGTTTTAGTGTTGTATTCACTAATTTTATTTGGTCACAAGTAACAGTAAACGCGCCATCAAGTGTTGAAGTAGGACAGAATAGTACATTTAGTTTTGTTTTTTTGCCTACATCATCCGATTATCCTTCTGGCAGTAGCTCATATAAATTAACCTCGTGGTTTATTAATGACGGAAGTTCTAATATGAATAACTCTGGATATGGCTCGTATAGTAATAACTCACAATCTTTAAACACTTACAGTATTGGTCAATCTCAAAGTTTAAGTTTTCCAATTAAATGGGAAGACAATTCTAATTCTTTAACTTCAAGCATATCCATTGTGGCAAATGTTAGTTATTATGCAGTTGATGCCAATGGCAATACTTATATTGCTGGAAGCAGAATTCATAGTTATAACCATACAATTAACATCAACCGAATTTTTACACCAACAATAAGTTCCCAAGTAATTTTAAGTTGTTGCACAACACCAGTGACATTTTCAGCTTCCAATTACGGAACTGCAAATGTTTTTAATTGGTCAATTATCGGAGGTACTTATACAGGTTCTGGCTCTTCTATAACAGTAACACCAAATAGTGCATATGGTGCAGTTTCTGCTACGTGCGTAGTTTCTAGAAGTTCTGGTTTAAGTTCATATAACCGTTCAAATAGTAATACAATTAGTAGAACCGCAAGAACGGCCTCGTTTATTCCAAATTATGGCACAACTCCTCCATATAATTATATTTGTAAAGGTAGTGGTGGTCTACAGATGAGTATGCCAACCCAATGTGGTATATCAAGTATAACTTGGATAGCTCCAAATTGTACTATTTCGGGTCAAAATACCTTAACACCAACTATAACCCCTACTAGTACGATTACAACAGGGAGTTCAATAAATATTTATGCCGAAGTTTCTTTTATTGGTGGTTGTACAGCAACAACTCCTACAGTTTCATTTAAAATTTTAGACAACACAACTGCACCATCACCGCAAGGTTATTTTACTGTAACATCTTCAAATGGCGCTTCAATTTGTACAGCCGAAATCTTCGATTTGACATTTGTAAATACTGATGGTTTTAATAATGGAATAACTACCGTTTCTCCCGAATTTCTTTGGGGACCTGGAGATCCAATTCATTACAGAAATGGTAAACCAACAACAGTTACAGTATCTAATAAAAATCTCTGTACTGGTTTATCAAGCAGTAAAACTTTTTCTGTCTATCCTCCTGCTCCATGTCTTACTAGTGCTAAATTGGCTTCAAAAGACAAATTAGTTACTAATGCTAAAGTAGAATCGGAAGAGATTTTGTCTGTAAATCTTATTATAACTCCTAATCCAACAAACGGTACTATCAAAGCTATGCTACCTGATAACTATTCAGGTAATTATCAAATATTTGATATAAATGGCATTTTAGTTCAAGAAGCAAAATTTGATAATCAAACTGAATTACAATTTGAATTGTCTCAAAAACTTAAATCAGGTGTTTATATTCTCAAAGTAATCACAGAAACTACTACTTTTACAGGTAAAATTATTTTAAACAAATAAAATAACATCAATTGCATTGCTAATTAGGTAATGCTATTGTTTTTTACAATAACTAAAATCTATAAAAAATGAAAATCTATAAAATTTTATTCATCATAACTTTATTAATGACATTCGCTTCAAATGCTCAAATAGAGAAAGGAAATTGGATGATGGGTGGTACTGGAGGAATTGGAAATTTTAAAACAACATATAATGGAAGTAATAGTGAATCTAATACTACTATTGTCATTGCACCAAATATTGGATATTTTTTTATTGATAAACTTTCTATCGGAATTGCGGGTCAATTCAATTATACTTTTCCTAAAGGAGATTCCAAAATCATAAGCTCAAATAGTATATCCCCATATGTTAGATATTACTTTTTAGAAAAAGAAAAGCAAATAAATATTTTTTCAGAAGCACGTTATGAAATTATGAGAATGAATCATAGCAATTTTAAAACAGATACATTTTTAATTAAAGCTGGGACTGTATTCTTTGTGAATAGTAATGTTGGTATTGAAGTTGCATTAAATTATTCAACTCAAAAATCGAATCAAAATTTTGAAAATCGAGCCATATATTTAAATGTTGGTTTTCAGATACATTTAGAAAGAGAGCGGTAAAAAAGAGACCTTTAGTTATTTTATTTTCCCAAAGTGAATATCAAATTTTAATAAATGTTGCCATATCTGCAACAAATACTATAACTGGTGGTATAACACTTATAAAATAAATAATTTTAAATTCTAGTTTGTGTTTAAAGCAGTTTTCGAGTTATCGAAAACTGCTTTTTTTTATAAAAATACCTACTAAAAAAGGGCTTTTCTTTCTTTATATCATTTCTCGAATAGAAGGTAATATTGAAAATCAAACAAATTAGATATTACATTATTAAAAAGCAAAATAGAATAATCAATAAGATGACTATTTGATAGTAATATCAAATTGACGATGTTCTTTCATACCATTAGTACCTTTGATAGAGAGCAATTAACTTTTTTACAGTCAATCGCTATTGGAGGTCTAGTAAAAACTTTATTGTAATTTAATTCTTTATTTTTTATAGTTGGTCATTCGTAGCTTTTTCAAACGTTCTAAAAGCAACAAAAAAACCGTAAGAAATTAACTAAAAAACCGTAAAATAAGTCATCCCAAAAGCATTATAATTGCCACCTAAAAACCAATTACAATGCTTGATCAATACAAAATCCTAATCACTGAGCTTGAAAGCGAATTGAATTTCATTACAATTGAAATTGACGACCCCCTAAAATTAGCCGAAAAAGCAATAGAATCTATTTCAAGTACTTTAGGCAAAATAAAAAATTTAGTAATCGAAGCCTCCTTTCAGACTCAAGATGATGAAATCGATTTTTTCAAAAACACTAAGCCAAAAATCCTTTCCAAATTGATATATTACAGTTCAATTTATAAAATCGAAACCAAGAAACCCAATGGTGGAGAGAAAATTATACGGAAATACTTCAACAACGAACTCTTTAAACTTAAAATATTTTTCGATAACAATCTAGAGTTTTACAGATACCATCGTACTGGAAGCACATTTCTCGATAACAAATTTTTTGTTCGTGGAAAACACGATTTAAAACTAAATATCGAAACCAATTATTTCGATGCGGATCATCGTTTCACAACTTCGCACGATAATAATATTGCCAAAATTATGGCAAACGACCTCATAAAAGTTTATCTCGAAGACGAACTGACTAAATTAGACAAAATACCAACTAAAGAAAAAACACATCTCAACTCAAAATCCCAGCAAATATGGACTGGTTCAAAAGTGGCCTTAATCGAACTAATTTATGCACTCCACTCCGAAGGAGTCTTCAATAATGGGGCTTCTGATCTAAAAGACGTTTTCGAATTCTTCGAAAATATCCTAAAAATAGATCTAGGACAATACCACCGTACCTTCCTCGAAATAAGGATCAGAAAAACAAACAGGACAAAATTCCTAGATAGCATAAAAGAGTCCCTAATTAAAAAAATGGATGATATTGAAGAGTAAACTATTTTTTTATTATGCTCAAATTAATATAAACATAGAGAATAGTTCATCAAGTTCATTATTTGAAAGTTTTTTTAATCCATATAGTCTAATGTCGAAAGAGGTATCCCTTCAAAAAAACGTAAAAAATTAGCCAAAAAACCGTAAAATACTTAAAAAAACAATACAGAAATTGCAATCTTTTAATTCTTAACTCACTATAAATTTTATAACGATGGCATTAAATGAACCCTATCAGATACAGTTACTACCTAAAGATAATCATTGAAGATAAAGATTTAGCAATAGAAAATAGTAATCATTAAACAGTAAAGTCTTAATATTATGAAATATAACTACCCTAATTTCAAAGCATTTCTCATCATCGCACTAATATGGAGCAGTTACTTTACTGCTCATTCTCAAGACATCCTTTGGGAAAAATCCTATGGTGGCAAAAACGCCGAATATCTTTTCGATGCACAACCTACTGCTGATTATGGATTTATTTTGGCTGGAAGTTCACTGTCTAGCAAAACAGGGAATAAGACTGGAGAAAATAACGGTGACTTAGATTATTGGGTTTGGAAAATGGACGAAAAAGGAGAACTTGATTGGCAAAAAAGCTTTGGAGGTAGTGGTTTCGATTTACTGCAAAGTATCAATAACACCAAAGATGGAGGATTTATTTTAGCTGGAACATCCAGTTCAAATATTGGCTTTCAAAAAAAAGACAATTGTAAAGGTATTACTGATTTTTGGGTGATTAAACTTGATGCCAAAGGGGAAGAACAATGGCAGAGAACAATAGGTGGTAACTGGCAAGACGAATTAATATGTGCTTTTCAGACCAAAGATGGGGGGTATATGTTGGGGGGCTCTTCGAATTCAAATCCTGAGACTATCCTGAATAATAATCTCAGCCAAGAAAAAATAGTTGAAACTAAACCAGACCCTTTCAATAAATCAGAATTGAGTCGGGGAAATATGGATTATTGGATAGTAAAATTAGATAAAGATGGATTCGTAGAGTGGCAGAAAACCTATGGCGGAGAATATGCCGATTTGCTCCGAAGTATGGAACAAACCAAAGATGGAGGGTATATTTTAGGAGGCTATTCGAACTCCTTATCATCTGGAGAAAAAACAGATGCTAATTCCGGAATAGGTGATTTCTGGATTTTGAAAATTGATAGCGCAGGTAGTATTCAATGGCAGAAAACATATGGAGGTAATGGTGATAATCAATTATATGTCATACATCAAACCCAAGATGGAGGGTACATCGCAGGAGGTAATTCTAACAGCACCACACCGCTTACCTCAATGGGAGGTAATGTTCGTTCTGGAACAGATTTTTGGGTTTTAAAAATGGATGAGAAAGGCGCAATTATTTGGAGTGAAACCTATGATTTTGGCAAAGTGGACATCTTGACTTCGTTGGTTGAAAATAAAGACCATACCTATTTGATTGGTGGCTATGCACAAAACCAAACCAATAGTACCCTAGAAAAAACACTCAAACCGCAACAAGGAATCAATGATTATATAGCATTAAAAATTAGTGAAACTGGTGAAATCCTATGGGAGAAAACGGTAGGAAGTGATGGAGAGGATATTTTAAAAAAACTGATAGAAACCCGAGATGGTGGCTATTTGATGGCAGGAACTTCAAACTCACAAGCGATAATAGCTAATTCTACAAGTAAAGCTACTAGCTTACTCAATGAAGGCGAACAAAACCAGCAGTTACAAAATCAAATGAATGAAGCAAATAATGCTCTAAATAGTGTTAGTAAAGACCTAAACAACGGTATTAAGGATAAACTCAGCGATATTAATAATGCCATAAATAATGAACTTCCCACTAGCGTAAAAATAGGCTTGAACAGCCCCATAGGTGGTATAAATATGCCTTCATTAGGTTCCGGAAACACTTCAAAATCATCCAGTAGTACAACAAATACTGCAAATGAAAAAAAACTACCTGCATCTGGCGACAAACAAACCAGTTATGGCAATACCGATTTTTGGGTAGTAAAAATCAAAGACAAACAAAAACCTCTAAAACCAAGAACTTCCGGTATTGAGGTAATCCCTAACCCGGCGGTAACCTTTACCAATATTATCATAGGATATGATTTCGAGAATGGTACAGCAACTCTAGTAGATATGGCAGGTAGGGTTTTACAGCGGTTTAGCATTAGCAGCCGCACAGTTCCTCTTGATTTGAGTAAATATCCAGATGGGATTTATATCGTGAATATCAAGACCAATGTACAAAGTGATGGAATTAAAATTATTAAAAAAGGATTGAATTAAAAAATTATGAATATGAAAAATATACAAATAGGTCTTTTAATTTTATTTGCATTAGGTAGTAATTTGATAAAAGGACAAGCTATAGCAAATGGAGATAATTTATTACCAGTCACATTTTCATCTAGCCCGAATGCAGCTTCTCTCGGAATTTATGGTCAAGTACCTGTGAATTTATATAATGGTTCACCGAATATCAATATTAACCTGTATAGCCTAAAAGTTGATAAATTTGAAATGCCAATTTCAATTTCATATAATTTAGCAAGTGTAAAACCCGAAGAGAGACCCGGATGGGTTGGTTTAGGGTGGAATCTAAATGCTGGAGGGGCTATAACAAGAATTGTAAAGGGAGGAGTTGACGAGGTAATGGATCCAATTCAAGTAGACAAAACTATTTTTTCTTATTATGATCATTACACTGAACTCAATACTACTAATTGGGATTCAACTGCAAAATTGGATGAATACACTAATTGGATGCATGCTATTGCTCCTACAAAACATGCAGCTATTCCCGCTCCAGATGAATTTATGTTTAATGTTAATGGACTCTCAGGAAGCTTCTTTAAAAATCACGAAGGAATTTGGGTTGTTAAGGCAAATAAAAATATTGATATCAAAATAAATGAAGAATTAAAGAACGATTTTAAATTATTTGAAGTGGGTAATCACATTGCAAATGACAAAGTATTTTATATTAAGAGAATATTTTATGGATTTACTTTAACAACTGACGATGGTACACAATATATTTTTGGAAAAGACCCAAATGCTTTAGAATTTACTGCCACGGTGAATAATATTCCCTCTGATACCTATAGTTCAAATTTTGTTGTAAAGACGTGGTATTTAACAAAAATAATATTGCCTACGAGTAAAACAATTTCTTTTCAATACAAAACAAATTTCACTCCTGATTTATCACAAGGAGACGTGACTAATAAGGCTGTATTTAAACAATATATTTCTTCAGATATTATGAAATATTGGACACATAAAGCTGATCAAAGTGTATCAATAACAGAAG
>CANCPC010000055.1 GCA_947379965.1 Flavobacteriaceae bacterium
ACACAAATATATATAATTATTTTTCATATGATTTTTATTTATGGGTTATATTTTATTTAACTTGTATATTTTTATGATATATTTATTTTTATGTAATTATTTATGTTAAATATATAATTTAACATATTAAATTAGAATTTTTGTTGATGCATATTTAAACATTTCAATCGATTGCATAAATTAGTTCAACTTTTCCTATAAAAATAAGTTACAAGCATATAAATGGTTCGGTTTTCGATTAATTTATACTGTAATTAATCTTTTCAGTCTTCAGTATGGGATTTATTCCTTGAGGATAATTCAATTAATTTATTTTTTGAACCACATAATAACATAGATTTATATTAGTTTTTAAAAGACGGTTGGTTTGATTTTAGTATATCCTAGTTATTTTAACTCAAGATTAGTCTCTGAAGCTCATTTTGATACTGTCTATGTAAATCATTTAATTATTAATCTTTAGTAGGACTTTTTATTAATACGACCCCATGGTATTTTTTTATTTTCAAAAACACGTTTCGTTGTATTATACCAAAAAGTTTTGTTGAATTAATAAAGGGTCAATTCAACTTTTGTGCTACGATTTTGTGGTTTCTATTAACTTTTTTTAAATAGAATTGGAAAGGAAAACTTATTTGGCAGGATTTATTTTAAAATAAAAAAGCCAATTGGTCTTTCTATTTTTTTAGTAGGTGTGGAAGAGAAGAATTATTAAATAAAAATCAAATTATTTAGTTTAAAAAAAATATGATTTTGATTCCTACGAATCTTTGAATCTTTCAATTTTTAGTCTTGTATATAATAGGTATAAAATTCAGGATAAATTGTATTTCTAATTAGAATTTCTTGAAGAAGATTTACGGATGTATAATTCTGGATTTAGAATTACATTTTTTTGTGTTATCGAACTTTCACTATTATTCACTTGTTCTAAGAATACTTTAGCGGCTATTTTTCCCATTTCTAATGGAGACTGATCAATCGAAGATATCGAAAGTTCCATAAATTTAGTAAAGGGCTCGTTACCAAAACCTACGACACTAAAATCTTCTGGGATTCGAATACCTTGTTCTTTAACTTCTTGAATAGCACCCAAAGCGGCAAAATCACTTGAAGAAAATATGGCATTAGGTGGCGGAATTAATTTCAATAGGCTTTTTGCTGCTGTTATTCCTGCATCTACATTACTTTTGGTTTGTAAAATATGATTTTCATTGATTTTTAAACCATTGTCAAGCATGGCTTGTTTGTATCCGTCGAAACGATTTTTGAAAATTTCTAACGATTGATTGCCTGAAAGATGTGCAATATTTTTGTGACCTTGATTAATAAGATGTTGAGTTGCTGCATATCCGCCTTCAAAGTCATTAATTGTAACAGAACTCACACCTTTAATATTTTTCCTTCTATCAAAAAAGATGAGCGGAACTTTTTTATCGATAACTCTTTGTATAACTTCATCATTTTCGGTACTCATATTAGAAATCGATATTAATATTCCGTCAACTTGTGCATTGAGCAGGGTGTTAATATTTTCAATTTCTCTTTTTTCATCTTCATGAGTTTGGCAAATGATAACATTATATTGGTGCGGGTATAATTCCTCTTCAATACCTCTAATTATAGAAGCAAAAAAATTACTATCTACACGAGGAACAATAACGCCAACATTGTTACTTCTTCCGCTACGAAGGGCTAAGGCAAGTTTGTTTTGTTTATAATTCAATTTTTCAGCGGTCTCCTTTACTAGTTTACAGGTGCTTTTGCTTATTTTTGGATTATTGTTTAAGGCTCTTGAAACGGTAGCTGCGGAAATGTTAAGTTCTTTGGCAATATCGTAAATCGTTGTTTTCTCACTCATTATAATAAAAGATCATTTAAAAACGTAAAAGTAAACTTTTTTTTATTTTTTATTTAATCGATTTCTTTAAAAAAAAAATATTTGTAAAATTTTATAAATATGTGAAATAAGGAATTAAAAATTAGCAGGTTACTATTTTTAAATTAATATAATTACTAAATTTATTATTTTTGTCTTGTTTATTTGAGAATTTAAATATAAGTTTGTGCAATCGATTGCAAATAAATTTAATTTCAATTTAGAAGAAGAATTTTATAGGAATCATAGGTTTAAATAAATCCAAATAATGAAAAGAGTATATTTCAAAATGAAACCATTTTTGGTTTTGGTTTTTTTCTTGTTCTTACTATCTTGTAGTGTTAAGAAAGGCGCTGCTGTATCTAATGATCCATGGGAAGCTATTAAAAAAGTGATGGAAACGGTACAGGAGCCAACATTTAAAAACACAATCTATAATGTATCCGATTTTGGTGCTGTGTCTGACGGAGTTTTTGATAATTCTTTAGCTTTTAAAAAAGCCATAGAAACCTGTTCGCAAAATGGAGGTGGAGTCGTTTTAGTTCCTCAAGGGAATTATTTTACAGGTCCAATTCATCTAGAAAATAATGTAAATTTTCACTTATCAGAAGGAACACAGATTTTGTTTAGTACTAATTCTAAAGATTATCCTATCGTTCAAACTTCTTTTGAAGGGACTGAATTAATGAATTATTCGCCTTTAATTTATGCTAATAATAAACATAATATTGCGGTAACAGGAAAAGGAGTTTTTAACGGGCAATCTTCAAATGAAAATTGGTGGGCTTGGGTTGGAAATCCCAGATATGGTTGGAAAAAAGGAATGCCAAGTCAAGCAGATCCTGACAATAGAGCAAAATTAGTCGATATGGCTGAGCAAAAGATTCCTGTTGCCGCGCGAGTTTTTGGCGAAGGGCATTATTTGAGACCTAATTTTATTGAATTTTTCGAATGTAAAGATGTTCTTTTAAAAGACGTTACCATAAAAAACGTACCTTTTTGGGTAATTCATCCAATGAAATCAATCAATGTAACTATTGATGGGGTCAATATAAAAAGTCATGGTCCTAACAATGACGGTTGTGATCCTGAATATTCTAAAAATGTATTTATAAGAAACTGTACTTTCGATACTGGCGATGATTGCATTGCTATAAAATCGGGACGTGATGCCGATGGGAGACGAGTTGCAATACCGAGTGAAAATATAGTAGTTCAAAACTGTAAAATGTATGATGGCCACGGCGGTGTTACAATAGGTAGCGAAATTTCGGCTGGTGTTCGCAATGTTTTTGTTGAAAATTGTGTTATGGATAGTCCAAATTTAGATCGTGCCATTCGGATTAAAACGAATTCAAAAAGAGGGGGAGTCACTGAAAATGTATATGTTAGAAATTTAGAAATAGGTCAGGTTAAAGAATCTGTTTTAGGAATTGATATGTTTTATTCCGTTCACGGGAATCAAGTTGGAGACTTTATTCCTACAGTTCAAAATATATTTTTAGAAAATATAAAAGTTAAAAATGGTGGGGATTATGGGATTTTAGCAAAAGGAGAAAAAACATCCCCAATAAAAAATATTAGATTTAAAAACGTAACAATCGAAAAGGTAGAAACGGATTATTCTGTTGAAAATGTAGAGAATTTAAAATTTATAAGTACTTACATAAATGGTTCACTTATGGAAAGTCCGTCCAATCAAAAAACGAAAAAATAAAAATAAAGCAATAATTAACTAACAAATAACTAAATAAGAATTAATAAATAACAAATTATGGTAATTAAGATTTTTTTAAAAAAAGGCTGCAATTCTATCTTTGCCTTGTTTTTTTTACTGCTACTTATGAGCGCCTCTTCTTGGGCTCAGAAAAAAGTCACAATAAGTGGATCTATTATTGATGGTAGTGGAAAAACAATTCCAGGTGTAAATATTATTGAAAAAGGGACAAAAAATGCAGTAAGTGCTGATTTTGATGGAAATTACAAAATTAATGTTGCGGGTTCGAATAGTGTTCTCGTTTTTTCTGCTCTTGGATACGAGGCTTTGAGTCGTACGGTAGGAAAAAATCAGACTTTAAATGTAGTTTTAAAAGATGCTACGTCTAAACTTGAAGAAGTTGTAGTTATTGGATACGGAACCGCAAGAAAATCAGATTTAACTGGAGCTGTAGCTTCAATATCTGGAGCAGATCTTAAAAAAGTTTCTATGCCCAATGTAGCAGAAGCTTTAACAGGTCGTATTGCTGGGGTGCAAGTTACCTCTTCCGAAGGTGCTCCTGATGCAGACATTAAAATTAGAATAAGAGGAAATGGATCTATTTCGCAAGACAGTTCTCCATTGTTAATAGTAGATGGATTTCCAGTAAATAGTATTAGTGATATTTCTCCTTCTGATATTCAGAGCATTACAGTTTTAAAAGATGCTTCCTCAACTGCAATTTATGGATCAAGAGGATCGAATGGTGTTATACTTGTAACAACAAAAGCAGGTAATGATAGTAAGATGGTAGTGAGTTTAAATTCGTCATATGGTACTAAAGTTATGGCTAAATATTATGATGTTCTTCAACCGGAAGACTATATAAAATGGCAACATGAATATGCCCTACTTAGTAGCAGTCCAACAGCGTCTAATCCGTCAGCTAGTTTTGAAAAATATTTTGGATTATGGCAAGATAGAGCGCAATATGCTGGTCAAACAGGAACGAATTGGCAGAAAGAGATTTTTGGTCGTTTAGGGAAAGTGCAAAGTCATGACCTAGGAATTCGTGGTGGTACAGATAAAATGAATTATAGTTTTAATTTTGCGCGTTACCAAGAAGACGCCATTATGTTAGGGTCAGATTTCAAAAGAAACAATCTTTCCCTTAGTTTAAAAAATAAGGCTTCAGACAAAGTAGATTTGACTTTTACCATGCGTTATTCTGATACTGAAGTTAACGGAGCAGGAGCGAATGATTTAAAGGAAGTTTCTTCAGCAGATTCCCGTCTAAGACATGTTGTTGGATATTCGCCAGTACCTTTTCCAGATATTATTACGGATGATGTTGAAGAAGCTCTTTCTGGACATCTTATTAATCCCCTTACTGCTGTGGCCGATAATGGTAGAATGCAGTTTCGAAAAAACTTCAATATGTTGGGTAGTTTTTCATGGAAAATTTTTAATGACTTTCAATTTAAATCGGAATTAGGATTAGATAATAGAAATGATTCAGATTATCGTTTCTACGGACTTACAACTTACTATGTTCTAAATAATACGACTCCTTATTTAAAACATCCTGCACTTACATTCGGTGATAGTAAACAGGTAAAATATAGAAATGCAAATACAATAAATTACGATTTCAAGAAAATACTAGGGGCAAGTCACAAATTGAAATTCCTTTTAGGAGAAGAGATGATTTCTTTGACTTCCAACATTAAATCAAGTGAGGTTCAAAATTTCCCTGATTTTTACAATTTTGACAAAGCCCTTCATCTTACTACCTCAGGAGTAGCCAAAGTATTTGATAATCATTTTAATCCAGATGATAACTTACTTTCTTTTTTTGGACGTATGAACTATGATTTTAAAAGTCGTTATCTATTTACAGCCACTTTTCGAGCTGATGGTTCAAGTAAATTCTTAGGGGATAATCGTTGGGGTTATTTCCCATCTGCTGCTGTAGCTTGGAAACTTAATGAAGAAAATTTCTTGAAGGATCAGGCTTGGATTAACACACTTAAAATGAGATTGAGTTATGGTCAAGCTGGGAACAATAATATTCCAACAGGTCAGACCCTTCAAACTTTTGAATCATATGTTCCAAGTAGTGTAACCATTAATGGAGTTACTAATTATTGGGGAGCTAGTTCTGCACAAATGGCTAATCCAAAATTAAAATGGGAAACTACGGTTACACAAAACGTAGGATTGGATTTTGGAATATTCAAAAATCGTATCAATGGTTCGATTGAAATTTATAAAAATTTAACCAAAGATCTTTTGATCAATTTTCCGGTTCCTGGGTCAGGTTATGTGAATCAATATAGAAACTTGGGAGAAATTCAAAATACAGGTGTCGAGGCTACTTTAAATTTAGCCGTTATAGATAAAGAAGATTATGGATTAAATATTTCATTCAATATGGGAATGAATCAGAACCGCGTGAATTCTATTGGTTCTATGCCAGAAATTAATGCTACAACAAATTGGGCTTCTACCGAGATAGGAAAAGATTATGTAGTAACTGTTGGCCAACCTATAGGTTTAATATATGGTTATAAGAGTGATTTGAGATATGTAGTTCAAGACTTTACTTATTCAAATGGAGTTTATACTTTAAAACCAGATGTAGCGAACAGTTCCTTTGTAGTAGGAACAGTTAAGCCAGGTACAATGAAATTAAAAGATATAGCTGGTGGTCCTAATGGTGGTCCTGATGGAAAAGTAGATGCAAAAGACCAAACTATAATTGGAAATACGAATCCAAAAAACACAGGAGGTTTTGTTATTAATGCCAATGCTTATGGTTTTGATCTTTCGGCATCCTTTAATTGGAGTTATGGAAATCAGGTGTATAATGCAGATAAAATCGATTTTACTACTGCAACATCAAAGGGTCAATATAGAAATTTAAGTACTGTAATGGCGGATGGAAATAGATGGACAAATGTAGATGCAGCAGGAGTATTAGTAACAGATCCAACAGCTTTAGCAGCGCTTAACGCTAAAACAACAATGTGGTCGCCTTATATGGGTAGTCACGTATTGACGGATTGGGCAATTGAAGATGGATCTTTTTTAAGATTAAATTCCCTCTCTTTAGGCTATACAGCTCCTAAAACTTTTGTTTCTAAATTGAGTATTTCTAAACTTAGAGTTTATAGTACCATGAATAATGTATTCATATTAACTAATTATTCAGGTTCAGATCCTGAAGTTTCAACTCGAAGAGCTACTCCACTTACACCAGGAGTAGATTCATCTGCATACCCTAGAAGTAGACAAATTGTTTTTGGTTTAAACCTTACTTTTTAAATAATTAATTCATAGAATATGAAAAGAATAATAATAATAACCGCAATATTTATAACAGGGCTTTTTACGTCTTGTCAAGATACAATAGATAATTATTTAGATACACCTTCCCAATCTTCATTAGATGAATCTTTGATTTTTTCTAACCTGACTTTGGCTAAAGGTGCAATAGATGGGATCAAAATATCATTTGGTGATACTAACTCTTATAGAGGGCGTTTTCTTCCTTGGTATGGTATGAATACCGATGTAGAATGGTACAATTCTTCGGAATCAATTACAGATGATAAACCTACACTTTGTACTTACACTACTTTGCCGCTTAATAGCCAAATGAATACTCTTGATAATGCTTGGGCAAGAATGTATGCAGGAATTGAACGCGCTAATATTTGTATCAAAGGATTACGAAAATATGGTAATCCAACTGCAGGTTCAGAAATGGGCCAATTATTAGGAACTGCTCTAGCTTTAAGAGCGGTATATTATGCTGATTTAATGAAAGCATGGGGTGATGTACCTGCTCGTTTTGAGCCAATCAGTTCGGAAACTTTATATTTAGAAAGAACCAATCGTGATGTAATTTATAAACAACTTATTAAAGATTTAGGAGAAGCTTCTGATTTAGTAGCATGGCCTAACGCTTCAACTTCTACAACCAGTGTGGAGCAAATAAATAAAGCTTTTGTAAAAGGATTTCGTGCTCGTTTAGCTATGGTTGCGAGTGGTTTTCAACAATATCCGGATGGTATTAGGAGAAGTACTGATCCAGAACTATCTGTAGAAAAAATGTATGCATTGGCACTAAAAGAATGTCGTGACGTTATAGCGAGTGGTAAAGCAAATTTAGAACCCTCATTTGAAACATTTTGGAAAAATTATAATAAATCAACTGTTTTAACTGCCGGTGGTGAATCACTTTGGGAAATCCCTTTTGCAGCAGGAAGAGGAAGAATGTTATATACATTTGCTGTTACTCATACCTCTACAGATCAATATCAAGTGGGAGGACACAAAGGAGTTGCTGGACCATTACCTTATGTTTTTTATGATTATGATGTTGCTGATAGTCGAAGAGATGTTAGTTGTGTTCCCTACATTTGGGGAACTGCTTTAGCTTCAAAAGCAAAGCAAGAATTAGGGGCATTTAATAAATGGTATTTTGGAAAATACCGATACGAATGGAACACACTTAATATATCGGGTACGGATGATGGTATTAATAAAATTTACATGCGTTATGCCGAAGTGCTTTTGATTGCAGCTGAAGCAGCTAATGAATTAGAAGGACCTTCTGCAGCAGCACCTTATTTAAAAGATATTCGTAAAAGAGCTTTTGCACCGGCCGTTCAACCGATAAAAGTAGATGCTTATGTTAGCGCATTGACTAGCAAAGACGCTATGTTTAAGGCTATTGTTGAAGAACATAAATTTGAATTTACTGGAGAGATGGAGCGTAAACAAGCACTTATCCGATGGAATTTATTGAAAACAAACTTAGATTTAGCTATGGCTAAAATGACTCGATTAGCGGCTCGTACAGATGAATATGCTGATGTGCCAACTAAATTATATTATAAATATAAAGCGGATGGTGAGACTTTAGATGTTTTTGGTTTAAACCGAGGAGAAATAGTTGATCCATTAGTGGGAGTTACAGGTTATACTGCCGTTGATTGGAAAACCTTAACTGCCGATAAGATAGCGTCTCTTTATAAGGCGAATCCAGATCAACATCAATATTGGCCTATATGGCAAGCATTTATTGATGCAAGTGGAGGAAAATTGAAGAATTAATGATATATTGAAATTAGTCAATGGGTCTAATTCAATTGGTTTGATTGTAATAGTTAGGGCAAAAAGGTATGGAAACATACCTTTTTGTTTTTTAAATTTGGTTGGTTTTATTTTTTAATAGGTTATCTATTCTAATTTTTTATATGAAGTTATTTGTAGTACTCTTTTTTACGACAAGCTATATCTTAATTTTTTCTCAAAATGCAATTCAAAAGGACACTTCTTATACTCCTTTTAGTACTTACATTAAAGAGATAAAGAAATATCCTTTTATTCAAATTGCTCTCAAGAAGAATCTAGAATACACTATTGTAGATAAAGAAATAATTTATAAAACGATCAATTCTAGAGCATTACATTTAGATGCTTTTTATGGTAAATCTAAAAAGGTATGCCCAGCAGTTATTTTAATTCATGGCGGAGGATGGAAATCGGGTGATAAATCTCAGATGGAAACTATGGCAATCGCCATTGCATCAAAGGGGTATTCTTGTTTTGCTATTGAATATAGATTATCAACAGAAGCTCAGTTTCCAGCAGCTATATTTGATATTAAAAAAGCGATTGAATTTGTGAGAAATAATGCAGTTCGATTTAATGTTGAACCTTCAAAAATAGCGGTTTTAGGATGTTCCTCTGGGGGACAAATGGCGGCTTTGATTGGTGCTACTAATGGTGATTTGAGATTTGAAGAAGGAGGAAGTCCGAATACAAAAGCATCAAATGTTCAAGCAATTATTAATATGGACGGTATTTTGGCTTTCAAACATCCTGAATCACAAGAGGGCAAAATAGCAAGTTTATGGCTTGGTGGAGATTATGAAACCATTCCCGAAATTTGGAGTAATGCTTCGGCACTAAGTCATATTGATAAAAATACTCCCCCAATTTTATTTATAAATAGTGACAAACCCCGTTTTCATGCTGGTAGAGACGATGTAATTGAAATCTTGAAAAAACAGGGTACTTATTATGATGTTAAAAATATAGAAAACTCCCCACATTCGTTTTGGTTTTTTGATCCTTGGTTTGAACCAATGGTGAAATGGACTGTCGAATTTCTAGATACAATTTTTAAATAAATGAACTTGTGAAATGAGACAAATTATATTTTTTTTAATTTATAGTGAATCTTTAAAGGATAAAGTTTTATTTTTTTTATTCTAATTCTACCGACTATTAAATAGTATTGCAAATTAAATAGAGTTAAATCGGCCAATAAAATAATGGTAAAACAAGAATTTTGACTCTAATAATAAATTTTAAAACTATTTAGTTTATATAATGTTTTTTTTGATAAATTTGTCAAAAATGTAATCGATTGCATTTGCAATTATTTTATTTGTTCGATGAAGCGAAAAATATATTATCTTATACTTATTCTATCCATTGTATCCTTTGTTCAAGCACAAAAAACCGATGTTTGGGATTTTGGATGTGCTCAATTGGATGCTACCTTATACAACAATAAGTTAGACGCTGCTACTATTAATGGTTGGTATTCAGGTGTAGCTGCGGGGACATCTGCAATTAATTTCCCGACTAATGCTACTATTACTTCGGGTGTGCTTACTTGGACTGGAACTGGCGATAGATTGCGTACTACTAATACCGCACTAACTCGTTACGATACAAATGTTGCCAGTGTGACTGCTTATACCGGTCGATTATATGCAAATGGTACCGTTACTATTACAAATGGTTTAGCTACATCAAGGTATTTGACAATGACTTTGGCTGAAGATGATGAGGTAACGATTATTGCTAGATGTGATACTGGAACAGGTGCATTAACATTTGCCTTGGCTTCTAATTATTTAGCTCAAAATGATACTTATCCTACGACTTCTTCAAGCGGTTCTACCTCTGAGGTTAAATTTGTAGCCAAAACAGCCGGTACCTATCGTATTTTTGACGCAGCTCAAAAAGCAAGTTTTTATAGAATTTATAGAAAAGCGGCTACTCTAACAACTATTTCAGGAATTATTGATGAAACATTGGCTCCAGGAATTAGTGGTTACTCTGTTGCATTTACAAATTCAGCTGGAAAAATTTGGACAGCAGTAGTAAACTCTGGGGCATATAATGTTACGCTTCCTGTGGGATACACCTATCAAATGAGTTTGATAAATGCTAATGGTTTTATTATAAGTAATGGGAATTCTATAAGCGTTTTAAATACAACTACAAATTATAATATTACAGTTCAAAAATTGAATTCATTCACATTAAATGGAACTATTACAGGTTTAGGAACGGATGTAACAAAAGCAACTCTTGTTTTTACACCTGATGTTTCGGCTAATAAAATTTATGTACCAAAACCGGTCATAGATTTTAATAATTCAACCTATTCTGTTAATTTGGAACCAAATACTAATTATACAATTTCTGCACTTGGGGTAAATGATTATCAAATTTCATCTAATACTATCACAATATCAGGAACAACTACTTCAGATATTGTTTTTACTCCAAAAACAGTTTATCCTGTTACTATAAATACAACAGGATTAGATGCGAATCAATTAAGTAATTTAAAATTGACTTTTACTAATTTGAATGAAAGTGGATCTGTTTATGCTTTTAATTCGGTATCTTCAATAGCTTTACGCAACGGAATTTATAGTATTTCCTATACTGGTTTAGATCCTGCGGTTGTTCAGATGAAATTGACATCTAATTTAAAAGTTATAGATGCTGCTGCTACTAAAACTCTTGATTTTGTAGCGCCTGCGCCTACTAGTAGTATTCCTTTTGCTTCGGTAATTACGGTGGGTATCGATAAAGAATATCCAACCATTAATGATGCGCTTGCAGCTATTGCAAGAATGTCAACTCGAAATTCACAAAGAGTTACCGTTAGTATAGATCCAGGTAATTATGAAGAAATGTTAGATATCACCCAGTCTAATGTTACTTTGAAAAATGCAGCAACCACTCCCTCAATTAATTTGTTGAACAAAGGGGTTGATATTGATGCTGGTGCGGTACGAATCACTTCTTATTATGGAGTAGGGTACAATTACTACAGCATGAAGAACAATCAAAAATGGGATGCAGATGTTTTACGTGTCAATAAAGAAAATGGCTATCAGTCTTATACTAATGTGAGTGGAACAACTAATAATTCCTATTGGAACGCCACTTTACTCGTCAGTGCAAACGGATTTATTGCTGAGGATCTCATTATCGAAAATTCTTATAATCAATATATATCTTTAAAAGAATCTCAAGACGTTGTTGTTTTAGCATCAGGAAACAAAGGGGTTCGGTCTACTATATATAAAAGTACCGCGGTTCAAGACAAATCTTTTGTAGAAAGAGCTGCTGCCATTGCTGTAAAAAATAATATCGACAAAGTAATTTTAAATCAATGTCGGGTAGTAGGGCGTCAAGATTCTTTCTTTGGAGGAACAAACGCTAGAGTTGTGGTTTATAAAGGGGTTGTGATGGGGGCTACGGATTATATCTTTGGAGGTATGAATGCGGTATTTTATAAAACTAATTTGGCAATGAATACCAGTGATGCTAGTAGTGATGTATCCTATATTACTGCTGCGCAACAGGCTAGCGGAAGAGGTTTTTTGATGTACGAATGCAATATTACATCTGCTACTCCAAACCTAGAAACAGCTTCGACGATGAGATCTAAACCAGGTTATTTCGGTCGCCCTTGGGCTGCAAATACGAGTGAAGTTGTTTTTTACAACACAACTATAGAAACCACTGATTATACTGGGTCTGTAGGAAAGTCATTAATTGTGCCTTTAGGTTGGAATAATACACTAAATGGGGAATCTCCTAAGATGTATGAATACGGAAGTATCGAAAAATCGGGTGTAGATTCTTCTATAAGTCGCGCCACTTGGGCTACTACTTTGGTATCTGTAACTTTACCTACTTTGCCCACATTAACAGATGCTACCCCTATTACTACCTTTGATTTTACCAAAGGTTCTGACCTTTGGGATCCAATTCCACAATTAATAGCCAATGATGTTTCTCTCTCTTCGAAATCGTTTCAACATGAAACCGTTGCTGTTGCAGTCGCTTTTGGTAATAACGTTAGAGTGTCTAACGTAAAATCAAACACAATAATTTCTGTATTTGGTTTAAATGGTTCGTTATTCCAATCCTTTAAAACCAATTCAGATATCAATTTTAATTTGCCAGCAGGAATTTGGATTGTTACTCTAAAAGATAATCAAGGTCAAAAAAACACTAAAATAATTACTTACTAACTCATTACAATGATACACACTAAAACAATACAATTAAATTTACTACTTGGTTTTTTCTTTCTAATTTCAGGTACTGCGCTATCTCAAAATCATTATATGTCTTCTCCAGAAGGTTTTGGTGCAGCTGCCACTGGTGGTGGTAATGTAACTCCTGTTATTGTAACGAACTTTACAGAACTTAAAGCAGCATTGCCATCTACATCATCAAACAAAGTTATTTTAATTAAGGGGGTAATTGATTGCACCTACTGGAGTGTGCTAATGACCAATGTGAGTATAATAGGTTTGCCAGGGGCGAAATTAAGAAACCTACAGATAACGGTAACGGCTACTCCGCCAACCGCTGCAGATTGCATAACTTCTTCAGCTAATTCAGGAATACTCTATATCAAACCTAATTCTAAAAACGTAATTATTCGAAATCTTATTTTTGAAGGTCCTGGTGCCTTTGATGTCGATGGTAGAGATAATTTAACGAATGAGGGAACAGATGTTTGGGTAGATCATTGCGAATTTCAAGACGGTATGGATGGTAATTTTGATAATAAAGGAGCCTGTGATAATACTAGTATTTCTTGGTGTAAATTCACGTATAAAAAGCCCGCAATAGCAGGTGGTTCTGGTGGATCTGCTGATCATCGTTTTTCAGATTTAATAGGGTCAAGTGCTACTGATTTTCCTACAGATGGTCATTATAGCATTACCTTTAAAAACTGCTATTGGGCCGAGGGATGTAAATCTAGAATGCCTAGAGCTAGAAACGCCGAAATACACCTGCTAAACTGTTACTATAATACTAGTGTTTCTGGTGCATTATCTATAGGTTTAGGAGGGGGAAGTAAAAATACCACTTGTTATGTTGAAAATACCGACTTTGCTAAAATTGCAAAAGTATATGATATTACCAGCTATTTGTCGGATGGGGGTTCAATTGGATTAGCCTTTTCGGGTTGTCTGAATCGATCCGATTTAGCTACAGGAACATTAGCAGTGCCTAAACCTACGTATAGTTATTCTGTGTTACCTGTTGCTGATGTAGCTTCTTATTTAACGGATGCTACTTGTGGAGCAGGAGCTACTTTACAAGTTTCAGAAACAGGTGAAATATCTCAAACTGTTTGTACCAACTTAACTACTCCTGAAGTTTCGGAATCGGAGGTGCCATTTCGTGCTTTGATAAATAAAAATACCTTAAATATTACTTTTTCAGATAGTTCAGTTGATAATTTAAAAGTTTCTATTTATGCTTTGAGTGGAGAAAAAGTATTCTCTTATTCTATTGAGTCATTGAACCCGGCAAAAAATCTAGATATAAACATAGAAAATTTAGCGAATGGAGTTTATATTGCTAAGGTAAATTACAATAACAAATCAGGAAATTGGAAATTTATTAAAAATTAAAAGCTTCAATTTAGGTGTTTAAATAGTATAAAAAATTAAAATGGATTTGTAAAAAAAATTAACTAAAAAAAATATTCTCCTTTATAATTTTAATTATATTTGCGTAATCGATTACATGAATTTATGTAATCATTCTGGTAATCGATTGTTAAATTATTTATTCAAAAAAACTATTAAAAAAACTATTATTATGAAAAAAAAATTACATTTATTTATTCTTCCTTTGCTTTTTTTAGCAACTATTGGAAATGCTCAAACTAAAGTTTGGGATTTGGGTGGTAATGTTGCGCCATGGAATAATACTGCAGTTCCTCCAGCTACACTTGGACCTGCAATAACATTAAATACAGTAATCGATAACTTAGGTTTACAGCCTCAAGGAGGAACGGGTACAGCTAATTTTGGTATTCTAGAAACTAGTGCAAAAACTTTTCCAACAATACCTCCTGCTTATACATCTGTAAATCGTTTTAAGTTAAATGGAGCTGGTGGTGTAGTTGCGCCTGCTTGTTTACCTGTTCAACGGTTTTTATATTTTGCTGCTGCTGGTTCAATATCCGTTGAAGTTTTGTTTATAGGTGGTGGATCAGGAAATCGTACATTATATGTTACTGATGGCACTAATGTTCTTGGTTCTTTTACAGCTACAGATTCGACTACTCCACAAGTTTTAACTACTACTTCTGCTACTGTGAATGGTAACGTTTATATCTATGGAGATGCATCTTGTAATTTATATAGAATTACTGTGACTGGTCCATTAGGAACTACTCAATTATTATCACTTTCAAACCAAAACTTCCAAAAAGTGTCAGATATTACTATTTACGCTAAAGATGGTAAAATAAACTTGTCAAACATTAAATCGAATACAAGTGTTTCGGTTTATAATGTGTTAGGTGCATTGGTAAAATCAGTTCAAACCGATGGAAATACTAGCTTAGACATCAATAGTGGTATTTATATTGTTAATGCAAAATCGGCTCAAGGTGAGCAATCTGTAAAAGTTAT